>CANQZU010000047.1 GCA_947628415.1 uncultured Clostridia bacterium
ATTGGTGACCCCGACGGGAATCGAACCCATGTCTCCGCCGTGAAAGGGCGATGTCTTAACCGCTTGACCACGGGGCCTTATATATAAAGAACTAAATAATTTATTTATTATTTAGTTCTTTTGGTGAGCTATCCGCGACTCGAACGCGGGACAACTTGATTAAAAGTCAAGTGCTCTACCACCTGAGCTAATAGCCCACATACGTGTTGTGATATTTACAACGCCTTTATATCTTACTATATTTTAAAAAAATTGTCAATACATTTGTAAAATTTTTTTGTCTTTTTTGTGAATTTTAGTTGCTAATTATGCATTTAACTTTTCGATAATTTCTTCTACATCAATTCCATGTACATTACAAGCTTCTTCTAAAGTCTCCATTTGAGATGCTGGACAACCTAAACAATGCATTCCTGCTTCTAATAAAATATCTGCTTTTTCTGGTGCTTTTTCTAAAACCTCTCCTATTGTAGTATCTTTATTAAAATTCATATAATTCCCTCCTTTTTCATTTTCTAATGAAACTATTTTATCACAAATTTCAAAAAAAGTATAGACAAATTAAAAAAAATGTTATATGATGAGAAAAATTTAGAAAGGTGGTGACATTATTTCTAATTTAATTCATATATTTTTTTTTACCTTTATTATACATCTTTTTATTACTTTATATTCTATTTATACTTTTTTTGATATTATTTTTTTTCATAATAAACAAGGTTCCAAATTAAAAATTAAAAAAAATACATTTTAAAAGGAGGCTATTATATTTTTTATATTAAAAAACTTATTTTTTTGATTTCATTTTTTATTCTTTCTTCTTGTTTTACGTTTTCTATCCTTTATCCTGTCTTTATAGCAAATGAGGTTATTATTTCTTATGGAATTCATCCTTTTGATATTTGCTCAAAAAATCCAGAATTATGGAAACTTTTAAAGTTTTTATACTTATTTTGTTTTACTTTTTCTATTTTTGTATTAGGTAATTTTATTTACAATAGAATTCTAATTAGATTTCATTTTTTTCAAAAAACTTCTTTACCTAAAAAAATAAAATCAAGGTCAGAAAATTTAAAAGATGATTTACATTTATTAATAGGAAAAAATATAGCTAATGAAAAAGTTTATATTCCACAATCTGGTCTTTATCAAAATTTTTTAATCACTGGAACCATTGGTTCTGGAAAAACATCTAGTGCTATGTATCCATTTACCAAACAATTGATAGAATTTAACTATCAACACCCAAAAGAAAAAATTGGCATGCTTATCCTAGATGTAAAAGGAAACTTTCATAAACAAGTTAAACAATATGTTGCACAATATCATTTAATGGATGATTTAATTGTAATTCAATTAAATTCTAATATTTATTATAATCCTTTACATAAACCAAATCTCAAACCTCAAATATTAGCTAATCGATTAAAAAATATTCTTTTGCTATTTTCAGAAAATAACACAGAATCTTACTGGCTTGATAAAGCAGAAGCTATTTTAGCTGAATGTATTAAATTATGCAGGCTTTATAATGATAATTATGTTACCTTCCTTGAATTACATAAATTAGTAACTCTTCCTAATTATTATAAAGAAAAAATTTCTATTTTAAAAAACTTATTCATCAATTCTCGACTATCTTATTCACAAATTTATGAATTAAATTCTAGCTTAGATTTTTTCCAAAAAGAATTTGAAAATTTAGATAGCAGAACAAAAGCAATTCTTGTATCTGAAATTACACGTATTACTGGTGCATTTGTTTCTGATTATGATGTTATGTCTACTTTCTGTGCCCCTTTAGAAAAATTATCTTTTACTGGCTTTTCTGATGTAATCAAGCAGGGGAAAATAGTCGTATTAAATATGAACATTTCTGAATATAGCTCTCTTTCTAAAATAATTTCTGCTTACTTAAAATTAGACTTTCAATCAGAAATTATATCTAATTTATCATCATCTTCTTCCAAAACAACTGCTTTTATTTGTGATGAATTTGATAAGTATGTTACCAAATCAGATAGTGAATTTTTTTCTTTAAGTAGAGAAGCTAAATGCATTAATATAGTAAGTACACAAAGCTATTCATCTTTAAAATCCACTCTAAAAGAAGATTCTGAAGTAAAAGTTCTAATTCAAAACTTAATCAATAAAATTTGGTTTCGAACAGATGATATATTCACTATTGAGGAAGCTCAAAAACAACTAGGAAAAGAAGAAAAGCAAAGAACTTCTAAAAGTATTTCAGAAAGTGCTAAACAAACCAATTTTAGTTATATTACTAATACTCTAAATTCCGAAAATTCAAATATTTCAGAAACTTTTAGTACTTATTTACAAAATGATTATATTTTTGAGACAAATTTTTTTACACAGGACCTCGAAACATTTTCTGCTCTAGCTTTTTTATCAGATGGAAATAAAATTTATTCACCAGAAAAATTAACTATGTTTCCTTATTTTAAGGAAATAAATTAACATGAAAGGATTGATTAGTATGAATAAAAAAATAATTTATTTTCTTTTTACAATTTTATTATTTTTTATATTTTTAAATTCTTTTTTCTCTTTTTCTTTTGCATGGGGAGATCCAGAAATTGTAAATAAAATTAATTCCGCTTTTGAAAATATTAAAAATTGGCTATTAAAAATAGCAACTCCTGCAGCTGCAGTAGCAGTTGGAACTGGCGTTTTTATGAAAAAATTTAGTTTTGGAGATGAAGAAAAAATTAGAACAGGAAAAAAATTAATTAAAGGATCTCTTTTTTCCTATGCATTTATTCTAGCCATAGACTTAATCTTATCTGCAATTAAATCATTAATTAGTTAAGGAGGTTTTTTTGGAAGATTCAACAAATATTACTCAAATTATTATTGATACTATTAATACTATTTTTGAAAATTTATTTAGCTCTATTGATAATAATCTTTATTCTGTTTTAGATGATGTTACTTTTGTTAATTCAGATATATTATATGATAAAAATTTTGAAACTCTTTTTGGTACCTCTACCTCTAATGGTATTTTATTAATTGCTAATTCTTTTTTACTAGCATTTATTATATATTACTCTGCCCGTTATTTAATGGCACATTTTACTTATACACAAACAGAAACACCTTTTAGTTTTATTATTAAACTGGTATTATTTGGTATTACTATGAATTGTTCTTTTTTTGTTATTCAATTCATACTAGATTTAAATTGTAATGTTTCTTTAGCTATTCGAAATTTAGGAGAAAATTTATTTCATAAAAATATTTGTTTTTCTGAGTTAATAACAACCATTAATTCTAATATTGCTATTGATCAAAACTCTCTAAATATTTTTTCCCTTGATGGATTAATAAAAGGAACTTTAAGTATTTCACTTTTAAATTTAGTATTTTCTTATTCTCTTCGCTATATAATGATTAAAGTTTTTGTTTTATTATCTCCTTTTGCTTTTTTATCTTTAACTTTAGAAAAAACAAATTGGTTTTTTAAAGCGTGGTTTCGTAATTTATTTTCTTTATTATTTATCCAAATAGTTGTTGCTCTTGTTTTATTAATACTTTTTTCTATGGACTATGCCTCTAGCAATTTATTTTCTAAATTTATTTATGTAGGTGGTATTTATGCTTTAATAAAAACAAATTCTTTGGTACGTGATTTTATCGGTGGTGTTTCCACAGAAATTTCACAATCTGTGAAAAATTTAGTTGGTTTAAAATAATTCATTTTAGGAGGTATCATTATGAAGTTCATTTTTCCACAAAATTATAATTTTAAAAATAAATTATTAGGTATAATCGATTATTCTACTGCTTTTTTTAATCTTTTCTGGTTTATTATTGTATTTGCAATTATTAATCTTATCTTTAGAGATTTAAGTATTAAAATATTCTTTTTTATTTCTTGTTGTTTGCCAGTATTATTATTCAGCATTATTGGTTTTCAAGGTGAAAATATTATTTATGTCATTTTTTATCTTATATCTTTTATTTTTAAACAAAAATTATTCCTTTATAAAAAATAATTCTCATAATCCTTGAAATTTTTGTCTAAAAACGTTATAATTTGAAGTATTAAGTTTATTAAATTTGGGGGAATAAAAATGAAGCTAGAGCAAAAAGAAAAATCATTAATGTTTTCAGGAACTACTATACCAGATATCTTTTTTTCTGAATATTTATCTGACTTACCAGGAGATTACTTAAAAATCTATTTTTATCTTACTTTTTTGTCTAAGTATGAAAAAGACATTAAATTAAACGATTTATCTAAAAAATTAAATATTCCTTTAAAATCAATTAATGATGGAATAAAGTATTTGGAGGAAAATAATCTCTTAATAAAAAAATCAAACGGATATGTAATCGTTGATTTACAAGAAACTACACTTCATCATTTATATACCCCTAATCTAACAATGTCAAAAGAAAAGATAGAACAAACTTCTAAAAATCAATCTAGAGCTAAGGCAATTGAACATATTAATAATATGTATTTTCAAGGAATTATGGGACCTTCTTGGTTTAATGATATTGATTTATGGTTTCAAAAATATCAATTTGATGAACAAGTTATGATTGCTTTATTCGACTACTGTTATAATAGAAGCGCTATGCATAGAAATTATGTACAAACTGTTGCAGAAGCATGGTCATCAAATAAAATAAAAACATGGAATGATTTAGATCAATATTATGAAAAGCAAGAAAATTTAAATAAATTTAAAAAGACAATTGCAAAAAAATTAGGAAAATATAATGGACTAACACAATATGAAGAAGCTTATATTGAAAACTGGGTTTTAAACTTTGGTTATGACATGAGCATTATAGAAATTGCTTTAAAAAGAACTACTTTAAAACAAAACCCTACTTTTGAATATATTAATAATATTATTACTGATTGGCATGAGCGAAATCTAAAAACACCTAGTGAAGTCAACGCATTTTTAGAACAACGTAAAAAACAGGAAAAAACAGCAAAACAGTTAAAATCTAAAGTAAATAAAACGAATTATGAACAAAGAAATTATGATAATTTAGATTTTTTATATGCCAATCAAAAAAATAAGGAGGCTTAAATGTCTAATGAAATTTTGCATTCTTTATTAAAAGAATATGAAAAAAAGAAATTAAGAGCAGAATTAGAAGCAGAAAAACGAAAAGAACAGTTATATAAAAAAATTCCTCAATTGGAACAAATTGAAGAACAATTAAATCATGTTGCCATATCTACTGCAAAAAATATTCTTCTCGATTCTACATTTTCTTTAGATGAATTAAATAAAACAATAGAAAATCTAAAATCGCAAAAATATAGTATTTTAAAAGATTCTAATTTACCATTTGATTATTTAGAACCATTTTATGAATGTTCTGTTTGCA
This sequence comes from uncultured Clostridia bacterium, assembly GCA_947628415.1. Classification (GTDB taxonomy): domain Bacteria; phylum Bacillota; class Clostridia; order TANB77; family CAG-508; genus CAG-269. Next base: position 5,380 of record CANQZU010000047.1, read on the forward strand.
AAGATACTGGTTATATTTCTAATGATAATAACAAAACTAAAATGTGTCATTGCTTAAAACAAAAATTATTAGATGTCTCTTTTAATAAATCCAATTTGTCAAATTTAGAAAAAGAAAATTTTGATAAATTTAATGAAAACTTATTTTCTGATGAAGTAGATTTAGCAAAATTTCATTTTAATATTTCTCCTCGTGAAAATATTAAAAATATAAAACAAAAATGTATAGAATTTATTGAAAATTTTGACCAACCAGATACAAAAAATTTATTATTTAGTGGTAATACTGGTTTACGGTAAAAGTTTTATGTCTAATTGTATAGCAAAAGAATTGCTAAAATCTGGTAAAACGGTCTTATATCAAACAGCACCTATATTGTTAGAAAGCGTAATAGATTATAAATTAAACAAAACAAAAATGAGTACCAATTTTATTTATGATTCAATTTTTAATGTTGATTTATTAATTATTGATGATTTAGGAACAGAAAGCTTAAATAGTATGAAATTAAGTGAACTTTTCACTATTATAAATACTAGAATTTTGAATCTAAATCATAAAATTACAAAAACAATTATTTCTACTAACTTGAATATTAAAGAAATTTTCAATAGCTATGAAGAAAGAATTGGCTCAAGAATAGCAGGCTATTATGATATTTATTATTTCTTTGGAGATGATTTAAGATTTAACAAATCAATATAATTTTTATTTTATAAGTAAAAAGCGATAGAACTCTACCGCTTTTTATTTATTCTTCTTCTCCTACATGCATTTCATGGTTTAAAGTTTCTACACTTACTACTTTTCCTCCGTCATTTGTTCTCATTAATGTAACACCTTGTGTTGATCTTCCAAGAACACTAATATCATCTACTTTTAATCGTATAATCGTACCTGTATTAGTTACTAGCATAACGTCATCGCCTTCTATAGCAATTCTTACTCCAACTAATTCTCCTGTCTTTGGTGTTATTTTATAAGTAATTACTCCTTTTCCACCTCTATTTTGAACTCTATATTCATCTAATTCAGTTCTTTTTCCAAATCCATTTTCAGTAATAGCTAATAAAGTAGCTTTTCCTCCACTAATTACTGACTCCATTCCTATCACTTCATCATTTTCTTCAAGTCTTATTCCAATAACGCCTTGTGAAACTCTCCCCATTGGACGTACATCTTTTTCATCAAATGTTATACACATTCCCTTTTTAGTTACTAAAACAACATTATCTTGTCCATCTGTTAATCTAACATCAATCAATTCATCATCTTCTTTTAGAGTAATTCCCTGAAGACCTGTTTTTCTTGTTGAATCATATTCTGCTAATGCTGTTTTCTTAATTAAACCATTTTTAGTCGCCATAAGTAGGTATTTTCCTTCTGCAAAATTTTGGATTGGAATAACAGCTGATATTTTTTCTCCAGGATCCAAACTTAATAAGTTTACAATAGCTGTTCCTCTAGCCGTTCTTCCTGCTTCTGGAAGTTCATATCCTCTTAATCTATATAACTTACCTTTATTAGTAAAGAACAATATCATATCATGTGTAGAAGCAGTAAAAATATCTTTTACAAAATCTTCCTCTCTTGTTGCTATACCTGTGATTCCTTTTCCTCCTCTTTTTTGACTCTTATAAGTATCAATTGGCATTCTCTTTATGTATCCAAAATGAGTTAAAGCTACAACACATTGTTCTTCTTTAATTAAATCTTCTATATCAATTTCGCCTTCTGCTGCTACAATTTTAGTTTTTCTTTCATCACCAAATTTGTCTCTAATTTCTATTAATTCTTCTTTGATAATTTCAAATACTAATCTTTCACTATTTAAAATTTCTCTTAAATGTGCAATTAATGCCATTATTTCATTATATTCTTCTTCTATCTTTTCACGTTGTAATCCTGATAAAGTTTTTAATCTCATATCTAAAATTGCTTGTGCTTGAATATCTGATAAACCAAATCGATCCATTAATCTTTCTTTTGGATCATCATAAGAAGAACGAATTATATTAATCACTTCATCTATATTATCTAAAGCAATTTTTAGTCCCTCTAATATATGAGCTCTGGCTAATGCTTTATCTAATTCAAATTTTGTTCTTCTTAAAATTACTTCTTTTCTATGGTCAATATAACAATCTATACATTGTCGTAAAGTTAATATTTTAGGTTCTCCATTTACTAGTGCTAACATTATAATACCAAATGTTGTTTGCATTTGTGTATGCTTAAACAATTGATTTAATACAACTTGTGCATTAGCATCTCTTTTTAGTTCAATAACTACTCTTACTTTATCTATTCTATCTGATTCATCTCTACATTCAGAAATTCCTTCTATCTTTCTTTCTTTTGAAAGATCTGATATCATTTTTATTAAATTAGCTTTATTTACTTGATATGGCAAAGAAGAAACAATAATTCTTTGTCTATTTCCACTCATCTCTTCAATTTCTGTTTCTGCACGTAATGTAATTTTTCCTTTACCAGTTTTATATGCTTGTTTTATGCCTTCTATTCCTAGAATAATTCCTTCTGTTGGGAAGTCTGGTCCTTTGATTACACTCATTAAATCTTCATCTGTAACTTCATCTTCATCAATTACTTTTATAATCCCATTAATAACTTCTGTTAAATTATGTGGTGGTATATTCGTTGCCATACCTACAGCAATTCCTGATGAACCATTAATTAAGAGTGCTGGTATTCTAGCAGGTAATACTGTTGGTTCTTGTAATCTATCGTCATAGTTTGGCATGAAATCTACCGTATTTTTTTCAATATCTGTTAACATATATTCAGATATTTTAGCCATTCTAGCTTCTGTATACCTCATGGCAGCAGCTCCGTCGCCATCTACTGAACCAAAATTTCCGTGTCCATCAATTAGCATATACCTCATAGAAAAATCTTGTGCTAATCTTACCATAGCATCATAAACTGAACTATCTCCATGTGGATGATATCTACCAAGAACAGAACCCACTGTATTAGCACATTTTCTATATGGTTTATCTGCTGTAATTCCATCTTCGTGCATAGCATATAGAATTCTCCTATGTACTGGCTTTAACCCATCTCTTACATCTGGAAGTGCTCTTGATACAATAACACTCATTGCATAATCAATATATGCTGTTCTCATTTCTTTTTCAATATCTCTTTCTATAATCTTTCCGTCCATTCTTTCTTGTCTTTCTTCCATTTTATTTCCTCTTTTCATTTATTCTTCTACATTTGTATTATACTAAAACCTGTTTTTTTTTGCAAGTAAATTTCTCTAAAAATCCATAAAAAGTTTAGGGAAAAAAGACTTTAGACTTGACTATAAATTTATTTATTTTAATTTTTCTGCTAATTCTAATTGCTCTTTTGTTAAATTAAAATCTTGTCCATTATTTCTTATTAAATTATGTATTATTTCCATTGTTTTAGTATTATTAATCATTTTTTCTATTGGTGCTATTATTTTTAATTTATCTTGAATTTTATTATACTCTTTTTCCATACCTACGAAATTTTTTTCCTCAAAACAATTTTTCCAATTGTTAATTGCTTTATTAATATCATTAATAGCTTCATATTGTTTATTAAAGGATTTTTCAATGTTATTTTCTACATTATTTAATATAACATCTTTTCCTTGTTTTATTGCAGTTGCTACTGTATTATTAATTAATCCTGCTTTTCTTACCTTATCAACTACTGTATCTAATAAAGATGATATACCATCAATTATACCTCCTGATTGTATTGCGCTTTGCATTTGTGAAACACTTTCAAAATTTCCTGTCATAATGCCAATTGCACTCTTTCCTAAATCTATGGCATCATCAATTGTTTTGGTAATTCCATCTTTTAAACCATAATTAATTAAATTATCTTTAATATTAATAACTTGATCTTCTATAAAGTTTGGTAATATTGCTCTAATTCCAATATCAATAGCTGTATTAATTGCTTTTCCTACTGTAGTTTCTAAAAAATTTTTTTGTGTATTTTCATTTACTATCTTATTGTTCAATTCTATTTCGTTATTTTTTTCTAAATTACTTATTTCCATATCTTATTCATCCTTTCTTATTTATCTTAAAATTTTTATTTTATCATCCTCTTATCTATTAATTTATTTTTAATTCTTATCCTCATAGCAATCGTATTGTATTTTAATTTTTTTCTCCTTTTTTATTACTTTTCATTATTATATGTAAACTCATTTTTATTCTATTAAATTATTTTTTTATAAATTATTAATTCTAGTTTTTCCTTTTATGCCTAAATAAATATTTATTTTATTTTTATATTTTTGTTTCTATTTGTTGTCCCTTTATCAATATTTTATTATTCAATTTGTAAACTAGTTTAATATTGCCTTTTTGTTGCAATATTAAATTCGTTTTTATCTCTTCATTTTTTGATTACTCATTTAATATTAATTATTTTATATAATTATTTTTTATCATTTTTTGTCGTTTTATTTTATATTATTTTTATTTTTTGTATTTTAGTTAAATTATTTTTAACAATTTTATAATTAAAAATGATTTTTTATTATTTTAAATCTTTTTTTATTTTATTTTTTTATTATTTTAAAAATTATTTTGAATTTTAATGTATTTTATTTTTATGATTTTTTATTTCCTTTTAATTTATTTTCCACTTCTATTTATTTTTATTAAAAAATTAATTTTATTTCAATGTTTTTTTATAAATTACATTTTTATTTCTTATATTTTTTACTAAAATAAATTATTTGAATTTTTATTTTCTCATCCTCCTATCTACTAATTTATTTTAGTTTCTCACCTCCTTACACTTGTATTTTAATTTTTTCTGCCTCTTTTATTATTTTTTCTTTATTATATGTAAACCAGATTTTGTCTAATTAAATCATCTTTTTATAAATTACTAATTCTAATTTTCCCTTTTATGCCTAGATAAATATCTATTTTATTTTTATATTTTTGTTCTTATTGCTTTTATTTTTATAAGTATTTTATTATTTAATTTGTAAACTAGCCTAATACTTACTTTTTAATGTATTCTATCTTCTCCTTTCTTGATTGTTTATTTAATATTAATAATTTTATATAATTATATTTTTTTACTATTCTTTTCTTTTTCTAATTTATTTTTAGATTAAAATTTTAAAAACTTTTATTTTTCATGTTTATTTTTTATTTTTTTTCATAAATGTTTATAATTTTGTTTTTATTTTTTTATTATTTTAAAAATTATTTTTAATTTTCACTTGTTTTATTTTTATGATTTTTTATTTTTTTAATTTTATTTTCTACTTATATTTATTTTTTATTAAAAAATTAATTTTATTTTTCTACCGTTAAAAAATTAAAATAATTTATTTAAATTTTTAGTTTCTCATTTTTCTATCTACTAATTTATTTTTAATTTTCCGCCTCCTAGCAATTGTTTTGTATTTCCATTTTTTCTTTTTTTTTTGTTGTTTTTTCACTATTATATGTAAACTCGTTTCTATTCTATTAAATTATTTTTTATAAATTATTAATTCTAGTTTTTCCTTTTATGCCTAGATAAATATCTATTTTATTTTTATATTTTTATTATCATTTGTTTCATTTTTTTTT
>CANQZU010000048.1 GCA_947628415.1 uncultured Clostridia bacterium
TATAAAAGGTAAAGACCTAGATCTCTACCTTTTGATTTTACAGCTCCCACTTATTGGTAGGGTTCACCTGATTTTCTTGCTGTAAATAGATATTAAATATCTATTTCTATTATATTCATTATAACCTGTTTTTATGCTAATTGTCAACTATTTTTGCACATAACCTTTGTAAAAAAATAGATTTTATTGCAAAACGGCTATTTATCTAGCTTTTATTATATTTTCAAAAGAGTGTCATCAAAGTCAATGGAATATGGTTTCCTATTGTATGTCCTTCATCTATCATTTGTTTTACTAAATCTGGCTGAGTATTTATATAATGTGCGGTTAAAAAGAATGCAGCTTTTACTTCATTTTCCTTTAATGTATTAAGAATTTGCTCTGTATATCCCGCTTCATACCCCTCATCAAATGTTAAATAAATTGATTTGTTTTCTTTGTTTCCTAAACAAATACCTCCATTTTCCTCTAATACTTTTCGATTATCTTTACCTACATCTGGTTGTTCATGATTATCATTTCTTTTAATTCCCCATTCTATTTTCTGTTGTTTATTAATATTAGCATTTGTTTCAATTACTCCTTCTTCTGTATTCATAGAAATAATGCTTAAAGAAAAAATTGCTATTATTAAAATAACAAGAATTCCACATTCTATTTTTTTCATAAATTGGCCTCCTATTTTTTCTATTATATATATATTTAAAAAATCAACAGATATGAAAAAAAGATATTTTTGCTTATGATACAAAAACATCTTTTTCTATTTTTATTTTTCCTCTACTGCTTTAGCTTGTTCTTTTGCAATGCTTTTCCAATTTTCCTGTATATATACTTCATCCTGTAAATTAATATTTTTATATTTTCTAGTCAAACTTGCATATTGACTTTCATCTATCATTTGTGTTTGTTTTAATAATTCCATAAATTCTATGTCATTTAAACTAGCTAAATATTTAGCTCCCATTTCCAAAGCAATTCTTCGATTCATACCAAGATGTAAATAACTTCTTTTTCTAGGATCTTTTATATTTTTCATCATATGGTTGACATCTTTGCTTTTATCCTCATCTGTATATTGACTAATATCTCTTTCTTGATAATAACAAATATAAGATTGAATCCTTCTATCTCTCAATTGAAAATTTTTGGAAATAGAAAAAGGCTCCTTTTTTCTTACAATTTCTCTAGCTTTTTCTTGTTCATCTAAAATACTTTGTTTAGTTGCTTCCTCTATAATCTGAACAGTATAGGCAAAATCTGCTGGATTCGTTTGACAAGTATATTGGATGAAACCTTCATAAGGAGTTCCTTGATATTTTTTAAGTAACTGCTTACGCGTTTGTTTTGTTATTCCCCCATTTTTCAATTCAGATAATAATCCTTCTTCTATTATCACTTTGGCAAAAACATTCATAAATTTTCTTAAAGCTGGTGGATAAGTTTCATTATCTTCTTTTAATACAACAAAATCTACAATTTGTCGGTTATTGATATTTCTTAATTCATGTAGTAATCTAGACTTTTCATTTGACATTTTAATTATTATTCCTGTACTGTTTTCAATCACATCTTGAATCATTATAGTCTGTATTTTTCTAGCTATTTTTTCATAATGATTGGTTTCTTTAGCTTCTGCTATTTCCTCATATGTAATTCCTAAAGCTCCTAATGTTTCTTGATATTCTTCATTTAATTCATGAATAAAACCCTCTCTTAATCCATCTATCATATCATAAGGAATATAAGAAATTTTATCACATAATCGCATTAAAGCCGCTTCTGGTGTAGCAGGAATAACTGTTTTATCAAATCCTTTTTTGGTATGACAATATAAATTTTCTCTTTCAAAATCAGCTTCTGTTTTCTTTACATCTGCTCTATATTCCGATTCTGACTTTTCTCCATTATGAGAATTAATGCCTTCCATAATAAGCCATAAATTTTTTTGTATTCTCTTTAAGGTTTTTTCCCCTATTTGTGGATGACTTTGTTTAATAGCATCAATTATTTGATCATAAATTTGATTGGTATAAATTAATTCTCTTGGACCTAAAGCATTATGGCAATAATATCCTATTCCATAATCTTCTTTGATATTAGAAAGCCACCATTCTCCACTATGTCCTAGAAAAGTATGTCCAATATCATGATTTCTTGCCATTAGTTCAATCACTTTGCAATTTAATCCTACTTCCTTTTTTAGTTTCTGTTTTTGGTTAATTCCTTTGGCAATTCTTACGGCAATATTCGTTAAATTTTCTTGATGTGTCTTACGATTAGTTGTTTCTTGATTAGATTTTCTTGGTCCTTTTACCATCATAGTTTCTTCACAACTTTTTCGATTGTAATCATTAATTACACTTTCAATCTCTAAACTATATTGTTCTAATTCTTGCATAGCTTGTTGTTTTTGTATAGCTTGATTAATTTCTTCTTCATATTTTTCCAATCGTTTTAAGGCAATATTTTTTCCTGACACTTCTATATAACATTTTCCCATTTTTTTACCAACCATTCTCTTTAAAAATTACGTTGCCATTATATCATCTTTACATAATATTGTAAAGAGTTATCAAAAATTTATAAAAAACATTGCTTCTTTTTTTTTTCTGTATTATAATACATTTGAAAATAAAACATGGTAATTTTAGCAAATTACCAGATTGTGAGGTTTCTATGCCAAAGGAAAAAGTTTTTATTTCTCATGGAGATTTAATCTTAGATAAAATTTACGATGATGACCTAAATCTGTTAAAACAAGATGGTGGTGGTTGTAATTGGAATGATTTATATCATTTAGCCACAATGGGAGAAACTTGTTATGCCATTGGCTCAAAAGGAAATGATGAAGAAGGAAAACTTGCTTTACAATCTTTGTCTCAAGTTGGTATTAATACAAATTATGTCATAACGGAAAACAAAAAAACTAATATCATGAATATTATTATTCCATCTAATTCATTAAAAGATAATTCTGTTATTCATGCTTGGTACTCTCCTATTACCAATGAATATACCATGAATTTTTCAGAGCATTTACCAACCAACTTACCAGAAGAGCTAAAAGATAAGCAATTATATCTTATTTTAGATAAATTCCTACCTGTAAATCTATCTTTTTTACAAAAAAATAGAAAAGCAGATACTAAAATCTGTTTAGATGTTGGACATATCCGCTTCTTTGAGCACTTTACCAGACAGTACTTAACTTCTTTCTTCTCCATGGCTAATTTCATCCAAATAAATGATTCTGTAACTAGTTTATTATTAGAAAGATTCCACGTTTCTAATATCATAGAATTTTTCCAACTATTTCACTTTGATTTATTGATTTTAACCAAAGGAAAAAAAGGAGCTACTTTTCTATTTTACGAAGGTGACAAACTTAAAATAATCGATAAACAACCTCCAGTTATTGTAGATATTGTAGATTCTTCTGGAGCAGGAGATGCTTTTTTCTCAAAAGTCTTACAACAATATGCTTATTGTGATAAAATAGATACAAATTTTGTTCATCAGACTTTTAAACTTGCTAATGAAGCCTCTAGACAAGTTCTTTCACAAGTTGGAAGTCGTATTATAAAAGATTAAGAAGGGAGAAAAATTATGAAAGAAAATGTGGATGTTTCCATCATTATGGGAAGTGATTCTGATTTACCTATTATGAAAGATTGTGCTAAATTTTTAGATCAAATGGGAATTTCTTATGAAATGAAAATTCTTTCGGTTCATCGTACTCCAGAAAAAGCAACCGAATATGCTGAAACTTTGAAAGAAAAAAATGTAAAAGTAATTATTGCCGGTGCAGGAGGTGCTGCTCATCTTCCAGGTGTTTTTGCTGCTATGGTTCCTACCGTTCCTGTAATTGGTATTCCTATTCACACTAAAACATTAGGAGGAGTTGATTCTCTATATTCTATTGTACAAATGCCATCTGGTATTCCAGTAGCAACAGTTGCTATCAATGGAGCTAAAAACGCTGCTATTTTAGCAACCTCTATTTTAGCTATAGGAAATAAAGAAATTAAAACTAAATTAGCAGAATTTAAGAGTTCTCTAAAAGATGCTGTTTCTCAAAAAGACGAAAAATTACAACAACTAGGGGTAGATGAATATTTAGCCAATATGAAATAAGAAATCAAATAAAAGGAGGAATTTAAAATGAAAAAAATAAGTAGTGGCAAAGTTCGTGAAATTTATGAAGTCGATGACAATAAACTTTTACTTGTCGTATCTGACAGAATTTCAGCATTTGATTATATTTTACCAAGTATGATACCAGAGAAAGGAAAAATTTTAAATCAAATTTCAAAATTTTGGTTTGATTTTTCTAAAGATATTATTCCAAACCATGTCATTTCAACAGACCTAAAAGATTTTCCAGAAGAATTTCAAACAAAAGAATTTGAAGGAAGAAGTATGCTAGTTAAAAAACTAAAAATGATTCCAGTAGAATGTATTGTGAGAGGATATATTACTGGATCTGGATGGAAAAGTTATAAACAAGATGGTACTGTTTGTGGTATTACACTAAAAGAAGGATTACAAGAATCAGAAAAATTACCAAAACCAATCTTTACTCCAACTACCAAGGCATCTGAAGGTCATGATGAAAACATTTCTTTTGAACAAGTATGTAATTTAATTGGAAAAGATTTGGCCGAAGAATTACGTAGCAAAACCATTGAAATTTATCAAAAATGTGCTGATTATGCACTAACCAAAGGAGTTATAATTGCTGATACCAAATTTGAATTTGGTATAGATGAAAATGGACATCTAGTTCTTGGAGATGAAATGTTAACACCAGATTCTAGTAGATTCTGGCCAGCATCTAGCTATGAAGTTGGAAAAAGTCAAAAAAGCTTTGATAAACAATATGTGCGTGATTGGATTAAATCTACTGGATATGACCCTGAATCTAAAATTCCAATTCCAGAAGATGTTATTCAAACCACTGCTAATAAATATAAAGAAGCTTATCAATTACTTACTGGAAAAGAATTTAAATAAAAATATTTTAAGAGGATTTCAAATGAACTGAAATCCTCTTTTCCTCTTTATTTTTCCTAAATAGATATCTTTTCAAAGCGATCTTTATCAATCTCTTTTGGCACTTTGATTGGATATCTATGCGTAAAACATCCATCACAGAAATTGTCTACTTTACAATCTTTAGTAATTTCTTTTAAACTTTCTAAACTTAAATATTCTAAAGTATCTGCTCCAATTTCTTGTCTGATTTGCTCTACTGTTTTACCATTAGCAATTAAGTTTTCTTTTTTATCCACATCAGTTCCAAAATAACAAACATCTACAAAAGCTGGAGAAGCAATTCTAATATGTACCTCTTTTGCTCCTGCATCTTTTAGTGTTTTTATAATTCTAGTAATAGTAGTTCCTCTTACAATCGAATCATCTACTAAAACAATTTTCTTTCCTTTTACTGTATGATTCAAAGGATTTAATTTTAAATTAACCAGTTTTCTTCTTTTTTTCTGTGAATTTTGAATAAAACTTCTTCCTACATATTTATTCTTAATAAATACAATATCATAAGGAATTTTTGACTGTTTTGAATAGCCTAAAGCAGCATCTATACCAGAATCTGGTACACCAGCAACAATATCGGCATCCACTGGCGCTTGTTTAGCTAAACATCTTCCTGCGTTTTCACGGAAAATATGAACATTAATTCCATCTAGAGTAGAATCTGGTCTAGCAAAATAGATATATTCAAATACACACATTCCCTTTTTTTCATTTGGCATAAATTTATCACTAACAATTTCATTATTTGTAATGGTAACTACTTCTCCTGGTTCAATATCTCTATCAAATTTAGCTCCCATAATATCCAAAGCACAACTTTCAGAAGCAATTACAATATCGTTTTCAAAATGTCCAATACAAAGAGGTCGAAAACCTTGAGGATCCCTTACTGCTATCATTTTTTGAGAAGATAAAATTAAAAGAGAATAAGCACCTTTTATAATTTTCATCGTATTTTTAATAGCTTGCTCAATTGTCTTTGTTTTTAATCTTTCTCTTACAATAATATGACAAATAATTTCTGTATCACTTGTTGTTGTGAAAATAGCTCCTTGCTCTTCCAATTCTTTTTTTAATTCTACAGCATTTGTTAAATTTCCATTATGAACTACTGCTAAATTTCCTTTTTTATGTCTTACCACCATTGGTTGAGCATTTTCTTTCCTACTTTCTCCTGTTGTAGAATAACGTACATGCCCTATTGCCATTTTCCCTTGTGGCATACTAGCTTGTACTTCTTTGGTAAAAACATCTGAAACTAATCCAATATCTTTATGAAAGTGAATAATCCCATCTTGGTTAATAGCAACACCACAACTTTCTTCTCCTCTATGTTGCAAACCTGACAATCCAACACAAACCTGTCCAATTAAATCTTCTTTATTTTCTTTTGTATAAATTCCAAATACTCCACATTCTTCTTTTAACTTATTAAACATTTTTTATTCCCTTTCTTTTCTAGATTGACTTTATTTTTTTTTCATGTTAAACTACTTTTATATAAAAGTAGGAGGTAACTTTATGTACCATTTAGTTGTTTTTGCTTCTGGTAACGGTTCTACTTTACAAGCTATCATCGATAGTATCACAAAACACGAATTAGAAGCTAAAATTGAATTAGTAATTTCTGATAATCCAAATGCCTATGCTCTTGAAAGAGCAAAAACAAATCATATTGAAACTTATCTTATTAAAAATAAAGATTTTACCAAAAGAGATATCGAATTAAGTAATGTCTTATCACGATATACAATCGATTTGATTGTATTAGCAGGTTATTTAAAAATGATTGGCCCTAATTTAATTGAAAAATATACCATTATCAATACCCATCCTTCCTTACTTCCAAAATATGGAGGAAAAGGAATGCATGGTATGCATGTTCATGAAGCTGTTATACAAGCCCAAGAAAAATATAGTGGTGCTACAATTCATTTTGTAAATCAAGAATATGATAAAGGTACCATTATTAGCCAAACAAAAGTTGAAGTTACCCCTTATGATACAGCCGAATCTTTATCTAATAAAGTACAAGCTGCTGAAAAACTTCAATTAATTGAAGTTTTAAATCGCTTCATTCATCATGAAATTAAATCATAAAACATGGTAAGTTGATAGGAAACTATCAACTTATTTTATTATTTTTATTTTCTAATGTTCATAAATCTCCCCAATATCTTTTCGATAATCCAATTGTGCATCAATGTTTCCTTCCATAGCTGAATATACTTTTTGTTTAGCTTCTTCTAAAGTGTTCCCACTCGTATGAATAGCAAATAGTCTAGAAGTTCCCACTGATGTATAAAGATTATCTTTTAGTTGTTTTGTACTAGCAAAATAAATCTTAACTCCTTTTTCTAGGATTTTTTTCGTATTTAATGTAAACTCACAAGGCTTGCTTTTTTTAATAGCATAATCTTTACTTACAACATAAACTGTAAAAGTATAATTGCTTTTAAACTTACAATTTTCTTTTGATAATTTTTGTTCCCATATATTTTCCATAACTTCTGTAAAAGGTGTTTCTAATGAATTCAAGACATTAATTGCTTCTGGATCTCCAAACCTAGCGTTGAATTCAATAAATTTAATTCCTTGCTTGCATTTGAAAAATCCTCCATAAATAACACCTGTAAATTCTAAACTATCTTTGTTGACGTATTGAATTGTATCTTGAATTAGTTTACTACAAGCATCCACATCTTTTTGCTCTAAAAATGGTAATAATCCATTTTCAAAACTAAGACATCCCATTCCTCCTGTTCCTGGTCCTTTGTCTTCATCAAAGCGATAAGGATAATCAAAAGTAGTTGGTGTTACTACTATATTTTTCCCATCGGTTAAAGCCATAACCGTAAATTCTCTTCCTTCTACTTTATCTTGCACAATTACTTTTCCGTCTGCTTCTAAACAAGATTTAGCATATTCATAACCTTCTTGTTTTCCTTTGAAATGAATTCCCCCTACTTTAACCCCTTTTCCTCCGGTTAATCCTTCTGGTTTTACAACAAAACTATCATTATCATAATTTTTCATAACTTCTTCTAATTGGGAAAGATTATGAACACTTTCATTTTTTATAATCATTTCTGGTGCTAATTTTTTGACAATGTCTAAAGCATAACTTTTACTCCATTCTACCTTTGCTCCTTTGGAAGTTGGTCCAAAGGTTTTTAAGCCCAATTCTCTTGCTAAATCAATTAATCCTTCTTGTAATAAGTTATCTTGACTAACCACACAAGCTTCTATTTTCTCTTCTTGAATAAAATCTTTTACTATCTTCTTATCAAATGGATCTGATATTAAATATTTTCCGTTAGACTTTTCTACTTGTTCTACGACAGATGGATTAGCATAAGGCATAATAGCATATAAACTAAATTCTTTACTAATTTGCTCTGCAAGTACTGCTTCACGTCCACCATTTCCCAATAATAAACATTTTTTCATAACTATGTTTTTCCTTTCCTTATACTTTTACTTCTACTTCCATATCTTTTATTAAATCACTATATTTATCTAATACAGGGTTCACTCGTTCTTTAATAAAATCAACTACTTGTGCTGGTGCTCTACCACATAAATGACTTGGATTTAAAGCTTGCATGATTTCTTCTTTAGTTAATCCAAAAGTTTCATCTTTCGCAATTCTTTCTACTAAATCATTTGGTTTTCCTAATTCTTTAACTTGTTTTCCTGCTTCCATCGAATAAACTCTAATTTTTTCATGTAATTCTTGTCTATCTCCACCCTTTAATACCGCATTCATCAAAATTTCTTCTGTTGCCATAAAAGGAAGTTCTTGCATCATATTAGTTTTGATGACATTTTCATAAACCACAATATTTTTAGAAATATTGGCATATAAGATTAAAATAGCATCTACAGCTAAAAAGCCTTCTGGTATACAAATTCTTTTATTCGCAGAATCATCTAAAGTTCTTTCTAGCCATTGAGTTGCGGCAGTAATGGTTGGATCCATACTTAATGTCATTACATGTCTTGCAAGTGAATTAATTCTTTCACTTCTCATTGGATTTCTTTTATATGCCATAGCAGAAGATCCAATTTGTCCTTTTTCAAAAGGTTCTTCTAATTCTTTTTCATGTTGCAATAATCTCATGTCATTGGCAAATTTAGAACAACTTTGTGCAATTTGGGATAACACACTTAAAACTCTTGTATCCAATTTTCTAGTATAGGTTTGTCCGGGAAACCGAATATACTTTATCAAATCCCATTTTCTCTGCTATTTTTTGATCAATTTTCTTTACTTTTTCTTCATCTTTAAATAGCTTCATAAAACTTTCTTGCGTTCCTGTTGTTCCTTTACAACCTAATAATTTCATGTGACTTTGCACAAATTCTAATTCTTCCAAATCCTCTAATAAATCTTGTATCCACAAAGTTGCTCTTTTCCCTACAGTCGTTAATTGTGCTGGTTGGAAATGCGTATATCCCAAGCAAGTAACATCTTTATTGTCCATCGCAAAATTTTTCAAATTCTGAATTACTAAAATTAATTTTTGTTTAATTAATTGCAAAGCCTGTGACATTAAAATAACATCTGTATTATCTGTTACATAACAAGAAGTAGCTCCTAAGTGAATAATTGGTTTTGCTTTTGGGCATTTTAAACCAAATTCATACACATGTGCCATAACATCATGCCTACATTCTTTTTCTCTTTGACTAACAATATCATAATCAATATTATTAACATTTTCCTTCATTTCTTTGATTTGCTCTTCTGTAATATCAATTCCTAGTTCTTTTTCTGTTTCTGCAAGTGCAACCCATAATTTTCTCCAAGTAGAATATTTGCTATTATTTGACCATAATTGATTCATCTCTTCACTTGCATATCTTCCTGATAACGGTGTTACATATTTTTCGTTTTCCATAACTTCTCCTTATCTATAATAATTAATTCCTGATTCAAATATTTTTTGGTCTTTTCTTCCTGGTATATTTTTTACAATTTCACGATAACTTCTTTC
Source organism: uncultured Clostridia bacterium (assembly GCA_947628415.1). Lineage (GTDB taxonomy): Bacteria > Bacillota > Clostridia > TANB77 > CAG-508 > CAG-269. The sequence continues at coordinate 10,056 of CANQZU010000048.1, forward strand.
CGAATGTCCCATTTTTCCAAGAATCCTACCATCTGGACTGGTAATTCCTTCAATGGCATCAATTGAACCATTAGGGTTATAACTAATGTCATAAGTTGCATTTCCTTGTAAATCAACATACTGTGTAGCAATTTGTCCTTTTTTTATTAACTCTTTTTCTAATTCTTCTGATACGATAAATCTTCCTTCTCCATGTGAAATTGGAATGGTAAATTCTTCTCCTAACTCTACCCCATTAAACCATGGTGATAACTTGGAAACAACTTTAGTTTGTACCATTCTAGACATATGTCTAGCAATCGTATTAAAAGTTAAAGTTGGCATTGTGTCATCCATTTCTTTGATTTCTCCATAAGGTAATAATCCCAATTTTACTAATGCTTGGAATCCGTTACAAATTCCTAGCATCAATCCGTCTTGTTCGTATAAATGTTTATGAATTAAATCTTTTAGTTTTGGATTTCTAAATACTGATGCAATAAATTTTCCAGAACCATCTGGTTCATCTCCACTACTAAATCCTCCTGGTAGCATTATAATTTGTGATTGTTCTATTTCCTTTGCAAATAAGTCAATAGATTCTTGAATATTTTCTGGTTTTAA
>CANQZU010000049.1 GCA_947628415.1 uncultured Clostridia bacterium
TACATCAAATTTCTTTGTATAATAAAAAATATTATACTTATAAATATACAAATTTAAATTTTCTCATTATTATATATAACATTATAAAAGGATTTAGATAGAAACTAAATCCTTTCTTAAAATTTTAGATAAAATTGACAAAATTAATTACTATTTTATCGTAATATACGCTTTTATTTTTTCAAATTTACTATTTCCTATCCCACTTACTTCTTTAATATCTTCTATTTTATTGAATTTTCCATTTTCTTTTCGATAATTAATAATTTTAGTTGCAATAGATGGTCCAATTCCTGGTAAAGATTCTAATTGTGTTTGCGTAGCTGTATTAATATTTATTTTATTAACTTCCTTGTTCTTGTCTTCTTCTTTTTCTAATTTTATTCCGCTAGAATTGTTTACATAGTTTTGTGTTAAATCCATATTGAAAATTTCGTCGTCATTATTCATGTCTTTCTTTTCTGCCTCAATCTCTTGTTTAGTTGGAATATATATTTTCATACCATCTTCTAATAAATAAACTAAATTAATATTATCCATATAAGCATCTTCTTTTATTCCTCCGTGCTTTTTCAATAGCATCAGCAATTCGACTATTTGTTTTTAATTCCACAATACCTTCTTTGTTTACGGCTCCAGACACATGAATTAAAATAATATCATCCTTGTATTCTTCTGTTTTTATATTTGAACTTTCTAAATTGTCTTCTGATTGTACTTGTATGTCAGCATTGTCTTCTTTTGCATATACATAATAAAAAATGCAACCTACTATAATAGCCAATAATACTCCTAATATAATTTTTTGTTTTTGATTAAATTTATTCATATAAACCTCCTTTTTAGTTGAAAATTTTAGAAAAATAGGATATTATAATAATTATTAAATGGGGGAACAAAAAATGAACTTAAATTTAAGAAAGAAATTTTTAATATTTTTAATAATTGTTTATGAAATAATTACTTCTTCAATTTCTTTAGCTTCTTCCGAACCTTCTTTGATCTCAAAATCATATATTTTAATGGATTCTAAAACAGAAAAAATTTTATACTGTAAGAATGAAAATGAAAGAATGTATCCAGCAAGTACTACAAAAATAATAACTGCTATCCTTGTTTTGGAAAATTGTTCTTTAGAAGATATAGTAACAGTAAGTTATGACACTGCTATGTCTATACCAAATGGTTATTCTTCTGCTTCATTACAAGTAGGAGAACAATTAACTGTTGAACAATTATTACAACTATTATTGGTACATTCTGCAAATGATGCTGCAAATGCTCTAGCAGAACATGTTGGCGGTTCAGTAGATAGTTTTGTTTCCATGATGAATACTAAAATTCATGAATTAGGTTTGGTTAATACTCATTTTACTAATGCTTATGGATTACATGAAGAAAATCATTATACAACTGCTTATGATTTAGCTATTATTATGAAATATTGTATGAAAAATGAAATTTTTAGAAGATTATCTAGTCAAGCTTCTTGTGCAATTCCTGCTACAAATAAATATGGTCCTAGAAAATATACTTCTACCAATGAATTAATAGTTCCAAATAATCGAAATTATTATTCTTATTTAACAGCTGGAAAAACAGGATTTACTACTCAAGCAGGTGATTGTTTGGTATCTTGTAGTTACAAAGATGGTTTGGAATTAATTTGTGTTGTTTTAGGTGGTAAAACCATAGATGGTATATCTACTAGATTTTCTGAAACAAAAACTTTATATAATTTAGGTTATGATAATTATAGTATTCAAAGTGTGTTAAAACAAGATGATGTAGTTACAAAATTAGAAGTATCAAATGGAACTAAAGAAACTAAAAACTTGGAATTACTTGCTAGTCAAACTTTAAATGCTTTAGTAAATCGTACTACACAAGTAGAAAATCTTTTACCACAAATCGATTTAAAAGAAAATATACAGGCTCCTATTGAACAAGGAGAAATTTTAGGTGTTGTCTCTTATAACATTGATAATATCTCTTACAAAGTTGATTTAATAGCTTCACATCCAGTTGAAGAATCAAAATTATTAAATTTAATTTTAAAAATTGGAATTGGTATTTTGATTTTAATTTTTATTTTAGTATTATTCATTTCTAAAAAAAGAAAATCTAAAAATAAATATCGATATAGAAATAAAAAAATTTAAGGCAGATATGAAAATCTGCCTTTTTTAATTTTCATAATCTCTTCCGATGATAATTGTCACATCTACTTTACTTGAACTTAATTCATTTGTTTGTATTTCTCCTACTCCGATAACATCTTTCATATTTTTTAAGTAAATTTCTTTTACATTTTTTTTATTGACAATGGTTGTTTTAGATGTGGTATTTGTACTTCCTTTTCTTGTCACTTCGTAACCTGCTCCTTCTAATTGATCTATTACTCTTTGTAATTTACTATTAGAACCACTACCATTTAAAACTTCTATAACAATATCTGATTTATCAATATTCTCTTCTGTTATTTCGTCTTGTCCATTTGTATCTTCTGTTTGTTCGATATCTCTATCATAAAATAATTCTTCTATCATTGCTTTTGTCTGTGTTTGATTATATATGTATACCCAAACACCGTTAGTATTTTTATTTGTACTAATTCCTGGTAATGTTTCTGTTAATAAATTATCTGTATTAAATTCTACAACATATGGAATATAATCTTTTGCCACATTAAAATCAATATTTGTTATTACATATTGTTCTGCTACATCTAATATTTCTCCTAGTTTAAATATATTTTCTGGTTTGGCTGTTTGTTTTACCACTTGCATGATAAATTCTCTTTGAGTTTTCATTCTTCCTAAATCGTTATCTCCATATGTTTCAGGATAACTACTTCCATCATTATTATGTCTAAAACGAACTAATTGTTCTGCTTTGTCTCCATCTAATAATTGTTCACCTGCTTTTAAATGAATGTGCAAATCCTGTGTTATATCATCGTAATCCATATCAATTGGAACATTAAAAGTAATTCCACCAATAACATCTACCAATTTGATTAAAGCTTCTGTTTTTACAACAATATAATACTGTATATTTAATCCTGTAATTTGATTAACTGCTTCTAATGTTTCGTCTGGTCTATGTTTTCTACCATATAATGCATTTATTTTTTCATAAGCAGTTGCTTTTCCTGGATTCTTTCCTGTATAAGTATCTCTTGGAATTGAAAACAAAGTTGCTTTTTGAGTATTTGGATTATAAGAAGCTACCATAATAGTATCTGTCAATTCGACCCCTACTTGGTCTGTACTAATTCCTAATAATAAGACTCTAAATTCGCCTAGATTTTTTCTAGTATTTTCGTCATGTCCTACTACGGTTGCAAGCATTCCTGATAGTCCACCACCATTTAAGTGTACACGATAAGCAAATACGCCTCCTCCAATTAGTAATAACATAAATAATAGTAATAATACTTTTTTCCACATTTTCTTTTTTCTTTTTTTACTATTTTTTATATTTCTATGATTAATTTGTTTATTTCCCACAATAATTCCACTCCTATTTTTCATGTGTTATTAGTATAGCAAACCTGTTTAGAAAAAGCAACAAATATGAACAATTTTTATCTAAAAAATATATTTAATATATTATTTTCATACATTGTTTTCCCTAAATAGGATTCATTTATTTTTTGATTAATGCTGTTATGTGGGTTAATTTTCCCTGGTATACTTAAAATAAGTAATAAAACATAAATTGCTAAAATACCTCTTAAAATTCCATATAGCATTCCACCTGCTTTATTAAATTGATTAATAATTGGCAATTTTGTAGCTATATCTGCTAATGCACTTACAAACCTTAAAGCAACTTTAATTATAATAAATAAAATAATAGCTACTCCTCCAGTTACAATATTTCTTGCTAAATTTTTTGCTGTTTGTGGTAATATTCCTTCTTCTGCTACTGTTGTAATTTCTTTTGACACTTCATCTTGATTCGATTTTTCTTGCATAATATCATTTGCCTTTTCATAGATAGTATTTTCAATTGCTTCATCAATTCCAGTTGTATGAATAACTAAGTTTGAAATTGGTTGATATAATATCATAGTTACGACAATAGCAATTATAAAAGCACATAATTGAATTGCTAACTTTACTAATCCCTTTCGATATGCTAAAAAAGTTGATAATAAAATAATTACTATAATAATAAAATCTACTGCTATTCCCATTTTTACCTCCTATAAATTTACTATTTCAATTTTATCTCTATAAATAATGCCTGCTACATTATCTGAAACAACAACATTTGTTATTTCTTGATTTGCTATATACCTTTTTACTAACCATCCGTCTGTATTAATAAATTCTATTTGAGTTCCCAAATTTAATGCTATGATATTGCCATAAGTATAAATTTCTTTAGCAACTGAATCTACTATACATTCTTTAGTGTTTTTATTCTGTGTATTTATGATATTTACTAAAGAATCTGCTGTAAACAATCCTGAAGATTTCTCCTCTATTTTAATGGCATGGTTAGTTAATGCAATTGATTGAAAAATCATTTTTTTATTTTCATCATTCATAATAGTATTATCTTGTCCATTCTCAATTACATGAATGCTATCTGTATACATACATACTAAATTGTCTTTATCTTGATATTTAATATTTGTAATTAATTTGTCATTTTCTCCTTTGTATGTGTTTTCTAATGAATTAGTTGGATCTGACTTTGCTTTTTCTATAGAAATAATCTTAATACTAGACTGTATCATAGTACCAGATGTATCAACTTCTGCTATTGCTAAATATTTATTATCATTTGAAATACTTATATCCGCTGTTCTAGTAGAAGACAAATATGTTTTAAACATTTCTTTACCTTGTGGATCATACATAGAAATTACTGTTTTATAACTAGTACCTGTTATAACAATTGCTACATATCCATTTTTATTTACATGAATTTGTGATATACTACCTTCTATTTCTGTCTCCCATGTAATTTCTTTATCTGTTATTAAATATACTTTTTTCCCATTTTTTTCTGCAATTGCTAAAAATCGATTAGCAGAATTAAAAATTGGATTAGATATCTGAATTTCTAAGCTTTTTTCTTCATTTCCATTATTTCCATAAATCATAAATTGATTTTTATTTAGTACTCCTATATGTTGGTTAAAAGCATAAATATTAGAAGTTTGCCCTTCATTTAAATCTATAATAGCAACTTTATCTTGCATAACTTCTTTTCTAAATATTGTTTTATCAATCCATTCTCTGGCTGGTTTATTATAATAATATATACACATAATAATAATTGCTAATATTACTACAACTATTATTATAGCCGTTATAATTATTTTCTTTTTATTTACCTTTTTTATCTCTGGCTCTTCCCAATAATCTTTCATGGCTTTTCTCCTTGTTATTTATTATTCTATGTTATATCAGTTTTTTTTGTTTTTTTCAAGATTTTTCTTTATTTTTGTCCTTCTCTTTTTTGATTTTCTTTCCAAAAAAAAAGATAGCTATTCAAAGTCATTTTGAATAGCTATTAAATCTTATAAAAAATTTATTTTTGTTTTCCTAATTTGAAAATTTGAATTAATCCTAAATATCCAAAAATTGGATATAACAAGTTTATTAAATTTGAAAAACCAAATTGAGAAACTATAACAGAAGTTATACACATAATAATAGCTATTTGTGTATAATTTTTTCGATTTTTAGCTGTATTTTGTAAAAAACTTGTTCCTAAAGAAATAGCTGTTGTAAAAATAGAACCTAATATAATAAAACCATACAACTTGCTTAATATCTTAAATTTATTGGAAATTACATAAACCGCTGGCATTTCTAATTGTGTAATATCTACATCTATTTTTACTAATAGTAAAAATACTATAATAGATAATATAATAATAATAAAGCCACTAATGATTGCTATTTTTAAAATTTGTTTATTGTCTGTTATATAATTTTTCAAAGTTAGTAGTATAGGTATTAATAAAATACTATTATAACTACTATAAATAATAGCACTTAAAATAAAACTTGAAGAATTATTTATTATAATATAATCATTTAAGTGAAATATGTGAATATCTTTTATATTTAAAAATCCTATTATTAGCAAAAATATTATTAAAATAGGAACTAATATCTCATTGACTTTTATTAATCCTTTTATGCTAGTCATAAAAATTATAAAAGTTGCTATTGCTAAAATACTACTTCCTATTAAACTATTCCATTTTAATTCTTGTTGAAAATAAGCTCCAAATCCAGCAACCATAATAAAAAATGTAATTAGAATAAATAAATTAATAACAATATTAATTATTTCTTTTAATCTTGTATTTTTTATCATTAACATTGCTAAAAAGTCTTTATAAGTATTTCCTCCATATTTATTCACAATTTGAAGAGTCTTATAAATAGTAAAAGTTAAGATAAAACTAGAAATTAAAATTCCAATTAATCCCTTTATACCATAAGAAAAAAAGAACAAATATATTTCTTGCCCTGATGCAAAACCTGCTCCTATTACAGTTCCTATAATAACAAATACAATTTTTAAAATATTATGCATATAAAAAACCCCATATTATTTTATGGGATTTTTTATAAATTATTCTATTTCTTCCTTCTTCTTATTTGCCACACAACAATTCCTATTATGATAATAATAACTGGAACAGCAAATATAATTACTCTAATAATAGTATCTTGTTCTTGTGTTGCTGTATAAGTTACAGTTCCTGTACTTTTTCTTGCTGTAATATCTTCTTGCCTATCTACTAGATAAGCAATGGAATTTAAAACTAAATCTTTATTATATCCTAATTGAATAGCTCCATACTGAGAATTTTGACTTAATGGATAGTCTGTAATAAAGTAATTTTCACCATAAATAATTAACTTTGATGTAATAGCCTCTGCACTCTCCGAAGCTTCTTGAATATTTTTTTCTAATTCTGTTCCTACAACAAAAGTTCCTTTTTGTTCATCTTCTCTTGCTGCATCTGATTGAATATCAAAATTTGTTCTAAAATAAGATTTATCACTTGCTAATAATAAATCTGTTTCTGTAACTTTTAATTCTTCTAGTTTATCTACATCTATATTAATTTTAGTAGCATTAATGAAAATAACTCCTGTTGTGTTATATAAATCTTTAGTAACTGTTGCATTTTCTATTTCTGGAATGATTAAATCTGGCGTATTAGTTACCATTTTACTTGTATCTGTTTCTCTTATAATTCCTACCTCAAATGGTTTTACCCCATAAATTGCTAAAATTTGATTGACATTTGGCATATTCATTTGACTCGTTATGGCTGAATTTAGCCATAAAATGTTTCCCCCTGCTTGTATATAGTTTGTAATTGCCTTAGTAGCTACGTCATCAAAATCTTTACTTGGTGTTGTAATAATTAATGTATCGCAATCATTTGGAATTGCTCCAACAGATAATACGTCTAACGTATTTATTTCATTTACTTCATTGCTTAAATATAAATTTAAATAATTCATATTTTGCTTTAATGAAAAATCACTATATCCTTCTAAAAAATATACTTTTGGAACTTTATCACTTGCTACAGAAATAATGCTACTAGTTAATTTTTCTTCTGCTATACTAATAGTTTCATAAGTAGTAGTATCATAAGTTACTAAATCATTAGCTGTTAATACCTTTGATTTTTCTCCGCATTCAACAATAATTCCTTCTGTTCCGCTTTCAATACCATATTTATTAGCCAAATCTGGTCTATTATTAATATCAACTGCTTCTGCTACAATTTTTTCATTTACCTTTTTATATTGTTTAGCTAAATCTAAAGTTGTGTCTTCATCTGTATATCCAATAAAATAAATGGAGACATTTTTCTCAATATCTTTAACCTTTTCTTTACTTTCTTCTGTTAAAGTATATAATTTTTCTTGACTGAAATCAATTGGTGTTAATTCCAATCCTTGCATTAAAATATTAATCCCTATGAAAATAGCTATAATAATGGCCACCAATAATAAGGTTTTTGTTCCGTTAATTAACCATTTCTTTTTAATAATTTCTATAATCTTGTTTTGTTTTTTTTGCTTTTTTTCTTTATTCAAAATTTTTCCCTCCTTCTATCTTACACTTTTTCTTCTTTGCATAAATATAATAGTTAATAATAAACACATAACTGTAAATGCAATAAAAGTTACTGTGTCTGCAATATCAATTTGTCCTGATGGAAATTTTGAAAACATATTAATTAAAGAAAAATTAGTAAATATTGTACTAAATTGTGGTAAAAACCATGTTAATATAAAGAATCCTATGGTAATAACTCCTGCAATAATTTGATTTTCTGTTATGCTGGAAGCTAATATTCCAAATGATATGTAGCTAATCGCTAAAAGTAAAAATCCCAACATTGTTACTAATGCAGTAGTAATATGTGGTGTTCCAAAAAAACTTAATATACCAAAATATAAGAATGTACAAATCAAAGTTATAATAACAATAAAAGTGGCTGCTATAAATTTTCCTAATACAATTTTTGTAATACTAAGTGGAGAAGTTAATAGTAATTGTTCTGTTCCTGTTTTTCTTTCTTCTGCTATAGTTCTCATGGTAAGAATTGGAATAATAAAAGTTAATATCGTTGCTCCTGAATAAAATATATATTCAAAATTAGTGCTTTGATATGTAAATACATCTGTGTAGAAAAATATACTAAACATTATTAAAAACAATCCAATAAATACATATCCAATTGGAGAGTAAAAGTATGATTTAAATTCTTTTTTTATTACTGCCCACATTATTCATTTCCTCCTTCAATTAATTTCATAAAAGCTTCCTCTAAAGTACTATCTGCTTTTTTCATCTCAAAGATAGTAATATTTTCCTTTGCAAATTCTGCAAAAATAGCTTTTCTCAAATCTATTTTTCCTTCTGCTTGTATAGCATATTGTTTAGTACCATCTTCATTTTCTTTTATTAGTTGTACTTCTTTAATATTATCTAATTTTTTCGTGATTACTTCTAATTTGTTTTCTGGATCTTCTACTGTTACATATACACTATTATTTTGGGTTACTTTTTTTTCTAAATTTTCTGGTGTATCAACTGCAACAATTTTGCCTTTATTTATAATAACTACTTTATTACAAATTTGACTTACTTCTGACAAAATATGAGAACTTAAAATAATTGTATGTGTTTTACCGTAGTTCTTTTATTAAATTTCTAATTTCTGCAATTTGCTTTGGATCTAGTCCTACTGTCGGTTCATCTAAAATTAAAATTTTAGGAGATCCTACTAAAGTTCCAGCCATGCTTACTCTTTGTTTATATCCTCTTGACAAATTTTTAATTAACTTATCTTGTACTTCTATTAATCCTGTTTGTTCTAATATTTTCTGTATATTTTCTTTTTTTAATTTTCGATTCACCTGTTTAATTTCTGCCATATAAGTTACAAACTCTTTTACTGTTAAATCTGTATATAATGGAACTCCCTCTGGCATATATCCAATCTCTTTTTTGGCTTTTTTAGGTTTTTTTAACATATCATATCCATCTACTATAATGTCTCCTTGGGTTTGTTCTATAAATCCTGTTATCATATTCATAGTAGTACTTTTACCTGCTCCATTTGGGCCAAGTAAACCTATAATTTCACCTTCGTTAATTGTAAAACTAATATCATCTACGGCTACTGTTTTTCCATACTTTTTTGTAACATTTTTTACTTCTATCACAAAAAATTCCTCCTTTATTCTTTCTAACGATTTAATCCCTAACATGTTATCATTTTCTTTTTATAAAGTAAAGTAATTCACAAAAAATTTACAATAAGATTTTGCATGTCGTTTTTCTTACACATATTTTTAAAAAAATAGCATATCTATTAAACAGAAATGAGGAATATTATGGAATTTTTTTATCCTTTTTTTATTACCTTTACTTTGGTGTTTTTTTCAGAACTAGGTGATAAAACCCAACTTTTGGTTTTATCCTTTTCTACAAAAAATAAAACCAAACATATACTACTTGGTGTCGCAATTGGCACTTTTTTAAGTCATGGATTTGCTGTTCTATTTGGTAGTCAAGTAGCTTATTTTTCAAGCGAATCCTTTCAGCTATATTTAAAAATTTTTACTTATGCTACTTTTTTACTATTTGGTTTAATTGGTTTTTTACCAAAACAACCAGAAAATTCTATGATTTCTAATAAATTTAATTACTTACAAAAGTTTTCTTTTTTAAAATTAAATTGTATCATAATAGTGGCACTTTGCATTCTAGTAGGAGAATTAGGTGATAAAACTTTTCTAGCTTCTTTAAGTTTAGGATTTCAATATCCAAATTCTAAAATTCCTTTGATTTTTGGTTCAATTTTTGGCATGGTAACTAGCAATTTTATTGCCATTTTTTGCGGTAAATTAATTAGTAATCACTTAAATTCTAAATGGATTGAAGCTTTATCTAATATTACTTTTATTATTGTTGGAATGCTTGGATTTATTTCGATACTTTTTTAAATTTAAGCTAGAATTTACTTGACACTGTGTTTTTTTTGTGATATTATAATTATTGTTATTTAACTAATGGGTCAGTAGCTCAGTTGGATAGAGCACAGGCCTTCTAAG
>CANQZU010000050.1 GCA_947628415.1 uncultured Clostridia bacterium
AGAAAGAGGTAATTTATTATGAGTAAAGTATTAGTAACTTATTTTTCAGCAAGTGGTGTAACAAGAGGTGTTGCACAGAATATTGCAGATAGTATAGGGGGAGATTTGTTTGAAATTAGAGCAAAACAGCCTTATACATCAGCTGACCTAAATTGGACAAATAGACAAAGTAGATCAAGTATAGAAATGAAAGATAAATCATCAAGACCAGAAATTGCAGGAACAGTAAGTAAATTAGATAATTATGACACTATTTTAATTGGATTTCCAGTATGGTGGTACACAGCTCCTACTATTATAAATACATTTATTGAAAGTTTAGATTTATCAGGTAAAACTCTAATTCCTTTTTGCACATCAGGTGGAACTGGAATAAGTGGATGTGAAAAAGATTTAAGAAATGAATATCCTGAGTATAATTGGAAAGAAGGAAAGAGATTTACAGGCAATGAATCTAAAGAATTTATTAAAAATTGGATTGGAGGTCTAAATGATGAATAAAAAAATAATAGCTTTAATTATTGTAATCTTAGTTATTGCAGCAGGAGTAAGTATTTGGTTTATTATTTCTAATAATAATTCTAATGAACTAAATAATGTTAATGCTAACAATCAAAATTCAAATGTGAATATGAATGAGAATGGAAATGAGAATAATTATACAGAAAATATTTTAGCAAATACAGAAGAAAATACAGTAGATAGAAATAATACAGGAGATAGAGAAACTTCTGACCGTCAAAAAATAGCAATTATTTATTTCTCTGCAACAGGAACGACTAAAAAAGTTGCGGGATATATAAAAGAGTTAACTGGTGGAGATTTAATTGAAATAGTACCAAAGGACAAATATACAGATAGCGACTTAAACTATAACAATAGCAACAGTAGATCTACGAGAGAACAAAATGATTCTTCTGTAAGACCAGAAATTTCAAATACTATTGATACAGACTCTTATGATGTAATTTATTTAGGTTATCCAATTTGGTGGGGAGATGCACCAAGAATAATTTTAACATTTTTAGATGAATCTAATTTAAGTGGAAAAACAGTTATTCCATTTTGCACATCAGGAAGCTCTGGGATAGCTACAAGCGTTAATTACTTTAAGAACAATTATAAAAATGTTAATTGGTTAGATGGAAAAAGACTTAGCTCATCACAAAGTGAAGTAAAAGCATGGGTTAATAGTTTAAATTATTAAAATATATTAACAAAATAAATGGAGGATAAAAAATGGAATTTGAGAAAGTTATTAGAGAAAGATTTGCAGTTAGAAAATTTAAAAATGATTTGATTAGTGATGAGCTAATAAATAAAATATTAGAGGCAGGAAATCTAGCACCTACAGCAAAAAATAATCAACCACAAAAGATATATGTAGTTAAATCTAAAGAAGGATTAGAAAAAATAGATAAAGCAAGTCCATGTAGATATAATGCACCAGTTTGTTTAATTGTTGCAAGTGATAAAGATATTGCTTGGTCAAAAGATAATTATTCAACCTATGAAATGGATGCTTGTATAGTAGCCACTCATATGATGTTAGAGGCTACAAATGTAGGTGTAGATAATATATGGATAGAAATGTTTGATAAGAATATTCTAAAACAAGAATTTAATTTAGGTGCAAATATTGAACCAATCTGTCTCATTCCATTAGGATATAAGACAGATGATTGCAAACCTTCACCTATGCATGATGCTAGGAAAGATTTATTAGAAATTGTTGAATATAAATAAAAGTAATAAAAAAGGAATGATGTATAATGGAAAAGCAAACAGATAACAACGGTATAAAAGTTCATGGTGGGGCATTTGGAATGGGCGAGCCAAATGTAAATTTTGCAAAATATTTTATAGGAAATTCATATTTAAAGCAACTTGCTAAAACAGAAAATGGAATAGGATTTGCAAACGTAACTTTTGAGCCTAGATGTAGAAATAATTGGCATATTCATAAAGCAGAAAAAGGTGGTGGTCAAGTTTTAATTTGTGTTGAAGGAGAAGGTTGGTATCAAGAAGAAGGAAAACCAGCACAAAGTTTAAAAGTAGGAGATATTATTGTAATTCCTGCTAATGTAAAGCATTGGCACGGAGCAAAAAAAGACTCCTGGTTTAGCCATATTGCAGTAGAAATACCTGGAGAAAACACATCAAACGAATGGTTAGAACCTGTTACAGACGAAGAATATGACAAATTATAATTAAATTTTAAAATAGAATGATATTAGAATATAAAGAAATATTGAATTTATAAAGATACTATTGCAAAATTATTTTTCTTATGTTAATATAATTTTAAAAGTTTTCCATCATATAAGTATGGTTAACAATCCAATAAATTTGTTTATTTTTGGGGGTAACAAATGAAAAATAGAAAAGGAATTACACTAATATCATTAGTTATTACAGTAATTATATTATTAATAATAGCTTCTGTAGGAGCTTATAGTGGAATTAGCGTTATAAATTCATCTAAACTAAAGGCATTTACAACAGAATTAGAAATTATGCAAACAGAAATAAATCAAATATATCAAAAAGCAAAAGATTCTAATGAAGAAATTAATATTTCTACCATGGGAGATTCTATTGAAGGAGCATATCAAACACAAGCCAATAAAGTATTTACGGCACAAGAATCTGGCATAACATCTTATGAAGGATATCGTTATTGGAGTAAAGAGTATATTAAGAGTTTAAAGATTGAAGGTATAGAACAGGATTTTTTTGTTAATGTTGAAAAAAGAAGTATAGTTAGTTATAATGGTTTTAAATATGAAAACAAAATGTATTATACATTACAACAATTACCAAATAGTTTATATAATGTTGACTATACCAATCCAAACAAGATAGATGACAATCAAGATTTTACTATTTCAAAAGAAAAACTAGGTAATAATAAATGGAGAATTACTATTTCAGATATTAAGTATAGTGGAGGCTATATTAATAAATGGGCAATAAAATATGCTATAGATAAAAAAAATGACGAGGAAGAATCTTGGAAAACCACAGAAGACATGAGTTTTGTGGTAAATCAAGATGGAAGATATAAGATAGTACTTTTTAATGGAGAGATAACATCTAAAGAACAATATATAAATCTTCTAGGTAGTGGACAATGGAATGGAAACCAAAATAGTCCTAAATTTAAAGATGGAATGAAAGCAGTATATTGGAAAGAAAATAATGAAGAAGTAACAGAAGATGATAATGAATTTATAGAAGAAGATTGGTATAATTATGTAGAAGGAGATAGTGATACAGATAGTAAAGACAACCATTGGGCAAACTGTAAAACAGAAGATGGAAGTTATTGGGTATGGATACCAAGATATGAATATAGGATATTAAGTGGAGAAGGAATAAGCAATACAGGAAAAATAGAGGTAAGATTTATTCCAACAACAAAGACCACAGCAGATACAGGATACAAAATTCATCCAGCATTTACCAAAGATTTAAATAATGGTGGATGGGATGAAGAATTAGACGGTATATGGGTAGCCAAATATGAGATGAGTGGAGAAAAAGCTACTGGAGAAAATTTCCAACCAGGAAATGTAGCAACATTATCAGACGGAAGTAAATTGGTAAGTAAACCAGGAGTACAAAGTTGGAGAAGTATAGATATAGGAAATGTGTATAGTATTTGTATTAGTTATGCAGATAATAAAGGAAGCCATCTTATGAAAAATAGTGAATGGGGAGCAGTAGCATACCTAACACATAGTCAATATGGAAGAAATGCACACGAAATAGCAGTAAATGAGAATACTTCCTTTTATACCGGAGGAGGAACTGGAGAAGCTTATAAAACGAATATAAATCAAAGTAGTACAGGAAACATATATGGAATTTATGACTTATCAGGAGGAGCATGGGAGTACGTAGCAAGTTATATCACTAACAATAACGAAAACTTATCAACCTATGGAGGATCTTTTGCAACAGCTACTTCAAGCACAAAATATGCAACAGTTTACCCATATGATTCATCAAACGATAGTGATACAAACAATTATAATAAATATAAAGAAAGTAATTCCTCAAGATACGGTGATGCAATTTTGGAAACTTCAGCAAGCGGAAGTGGTTCAACTAGTTGGAATAACGACAAGTCAATTTTTCCGTACACGAGCAATCCGTTCTTCAGGCGTGGAGGCGATTGCGATGATGGTTCTGGTTCTGGTGTGTTCTGTTTTGGCGAAGTTGGTGGCTATGCTAATGGCTGGTATTCGTTCCGTACGGTGCTTGCGTTCTAAAACAAAAGAATTAAGTAAAAGATATTTGTAAAAAACACTAATCATTCAAATGATAGTGTTTTTTCTATGGGAAAACTTTACTTTTGCCAACTTTTGCTATATAATATACAAAAATAAAATAGAGGAGAGATTTAAAAAATGCAAGAAAATAATAATCAAAATAATGAAGTAGGAGAGTTAGACATTAATCATTTGATGCAAATTAGAAGAGATAAATTAAAAGAATTACAAGAACAAAAAAATGATCCTTACGAAATAACTAAATTTGATAGAACTAATACAGCAGGAGAAATTAAATCAAATTATGAAAATTTTGAACAAAAAGATGTAACAGTTGCAGGAAGAATTATAGCTAAAAGAATTATGGGAAAAGCATCTTTTTGTACTATTCAAGACTGTGATGAAAAAATCCAAAGTTATGTTAGTATTAATGATTTAGGAGAAGAAAATTACAAAGCTTTTAAAACATGGGATATTGGTGATATTATTGGAATTACTGGATTCGTATTTAAAACTAGAACAGAAGAAATTTCTATCCATGCTAAAAAAGTTATTTTACTTTCTAAATCATTAAGACCTTTACCAGAAAAATTTCATGGATTAAAAGATATGGATTTACGATATCGCCAAAGATATGTAGATTTAATTATGAATCCAGAAGTGAAAGAGACATTTATTTTAAGAAGTAAGATAATTAGTAAAATAAGAGAAATCTTAAATGAAAAAGGATATTTAGAAGTTGAAACACCAATTTTAAATACCATATCTGGAGGAGCAACTGCTAAGCCATTTATAACACACCATAATACATTAAATTTAGATATGTATTTAAGAATTGCATTAGAACTTAATTTAAAAAGACTAATTGTAGGTGGATTTGATAAAGTTTATGAAATTGGTAGAGTTTTTCGTAATGAAGGAATGGATATTAGACATAATCCCGAGTTTACAGAGTTAGAACTTTATGCTGCATATGAAGATTTCCACGATATGATGGATATAACAGAGGAATTATTCTCTAGAACTGCAGAAGAAGTGCTAGGAACTACAAAAATAACTTATCAAGGACAAGAAATAGATTTAACACCAGGTTGGAAAAGAATTACTATGGTTGATAGCATAAAAGAAGTATGTGGTATTGATTTTAATAAAATTCAAACAGATGAAGAAGCTGTTAATTTAGCTAAAGAAAAAGGAATCGAGATACCAGATAAAACTAAAGAAACAAGAGGAGATGTTATTAGTTTATTCTTTGATGAATATGTTGAAAAAACATTAATTCAGCCAACATTTATTTATGAATATCCAGTAGAAATTTCTCCACTTGCTAAAAAATGTAAAGATGATAAACGAATGACAGAAAGATTTGAAGTATTTATTAGTGGAAGAGAATATGGCAATGCTTTTTCAGAGTTAAATGATCCAATTGACCAATATGAAAGATTTAAAAAACAAGTAGAGGCAAGAGAAGCAGGTGATGAAGAAGCTGCCATGATGGACGAAGACTTTATTCAAGCATTAGAAATAGGTTTACCACCTACAGGAGGATTAGGAATTGGAATTGATAGATTAGTGATGCTACTTACAGATAGTGCATCTATTAGAGATGCTTTGTTATTTCCAACGATGAAGCCTTTAAATTAAAAACATAGGAAAAGGAGAAAAAATTATGTTTAACTTTTCATTTGATAAAAGAGTTATTTATATAATTATAGCAATATTAGTTTTATTTACATTTGCACAATATGCTAGTAATCCAGGAGCTTTATTGAGTTTAGTAATAAGCATACCAGGTGTATTAATTGCTATTACTTTTCATGAATTTGCTCATGGATTGGCAGCTTATCGATTAGGAGATAATACGGCTAAAATGGAAGGAAGATTAAGTTTAAATCCATTAGATCATTTAGACCCTATTGGAACTCTAATGCTATTAGTAGCAGGATTTGGATGGGGAAAACCAGTACATGTAAATCCTAGTAATTATACAAGAAAAATTTCTATGGAAAAGGGAGAAGCTATTGTATCAGTTGCAGGACCAGCTATGAATCTACTGCTTGCTATTGTCTTTACTATTATTTATTTTGCATTATATAAATTTATGGATATAACATTTTTAACTTCTACAATAGGCAGTATTATTATGCTATTAATTCAATATACTATTTCTATTAATATTGGATTAGGAATATTTAATTTAATACCGTTACCACCATTAGATGGTTCAAAAATTATTACGCCATTTTTGCCATATAAGGCAAAAGAATGGTTTCAAAATAATGAACAAATATTTTATATTATTTTTGTAGTAATATGGATAACAGGAATAGCAAGCACTATTATATCACCAGCAATTGCCGCTGTATCAACAGGAATTATGAATTTAGGAAGATTGCTATTTGGAATTTAACTTTTAAAAGTAACTCAAAAAAAAAGGAGCTAATATGGGAAAAGATATTTTAACTGTTGGAATTGAATCTAGTTGTGATGAAACCTCTGTATCTATTGTAAAAAATGGTAGAGAGGTTCTTTCTAATATAATTGATACTCAAATACCAATTCATGAAAAATATGGTGGAGTAGTACCAGAAATTGCTTCCAGAAACCATATTGAAGCAATTTCAAGGGTTACACAAAAAGCATTAAAAGAAGCACATGTAACGTTAGAAGAAATTGATGCAATTACACCAACTTATGGACCAGGGTTAGTGGGTGCTTTATTAGTTGGCTTATCTTATGCAAAAGCTCTATCTTATGCTAATAAAATTCCATTGGTAGGAGTTAATCATATAGAAGGACATATTGCTGCAAATTATATTACATATTCAGAATTAGAACCGCCATTTTTGTGTGTGATGATGTCAGGAGGAAATACTCAAATTATACATGTAAAGGGATATACAGAGTTTGAAGTATTGGGAAAAACAAGAGATGATGCAATTCGGCGAAGCATTTGATAAAGTAGCAAGAGTAGTAGGACTTCGGATATCCAGGGGGACCAAAAGTAGATAAATTAGCCCGGAGAAGGCAGACCAACGATTGAACTACCAAAAACACATTTTGAAGATGATACATTAGATTTTAGTTTTAGTGGAATTAAAACAGCAGTAATTAATGTGCATCATAAAATACCAAATGTCAACAAAGCAGATTTATGTAATAGTTTTCAAAAAACAGTAACAGAAATTCTATTAGAAAATGTAAAAAAAGCAATTCAAAAAACAAAAATAAAGGAAGTTGCTTTAGCGGGAGGAGTATCTTGTAACACCTATATTAGAAAAGAATTCTTGAAATTAAAAAATCATGGAATAAAAGTTTATATGCCAGATATAAAATTATGTACAGATAATGCTGCAATGATAGCATCCGCTGGATATTATAATTATATATCGGGAAAGAGAAACGAATTGAGTTTAAATGCTATACCAAACTTAAAATTAAAATAGACAAGGAGTAAGTATATGTCAATTTATACAATAGGAGATCTTCATTTATCTTTCCATGAAAATAAACCAATGAGTGTATTTGGAGAAAATTGGAAAGGGCATGAAGAAAAAATAAAAAAAGATTGGATAGAGAAGGTAAAAGAAAATGACTTGGTAGTAATACCAGGTGATTTTTCATGGTCTACCTATTTAAAAGACACATATGAAGATTTTGCTTACTTAAATAATCTGCCAGGTAAAAAACTTTTATTAAAGGGAAATCATGATTATTGGTGGACAACTATAACTAGTATGAAAAAATTTTTAGAACAAAATTATTTAAAAAATATTGATTTTCTTTATAATTCGGCTTATGAGTATGAAGACTATATTATTGCAGGTACGAGAGGTTGGGGACAAAATGAAGAAGGGGAAAATCAAAAATTATTGAAAAGAGAAATTATAAGACTAGAATTATCTTTGCAAGAAGCAAGTAAATTGAAAAAAAATAATCAAAAAGAAATATTAGTATTTCTTCATTATCCACCCATTACAAATGGTAATATCATTAACAACGAGATTACAGATTTTATTAGGCTAATGAAAAAATATGACATAAAAAAATGTTATTATGGACATTTACATAGCACAGCAATTCAAGAAGCGGTAGAAGGAACTTATTATGGAATAGAATTCAAATTAGTGAGTGCAGATAGATTAAATTTTCAATTAGCTAAAGTTTAAAATCTTTTATGAAAATAAAGGAGAAAAGATGGAATTAAATAAAGAAATAAAATATATAAAAGGAGTAGGACCTAATAGAGCTATACTATTAAATAAATTAGGTATATTTACGCTGCAAGATTTAATTAGTTATTATCCGAGAAATTATGAAGATAGAAGCAAACCAAAAAACATAGCAGAGTGTATCCATGGAGAAGAAGTTTTAATAGAAGCAGTTGCTTATAGTAAAGTTTCAGATGTTCGATTAAAAGGAAAGACCATGCAAAAATTGTTAGTTAGAGATGGAACTGGTAGTTGCAATATAACATGGTTTAATCAAAGTTATTTAAAGAATAAATTTGAAATAGGAAAAACTTATAAATTTTATGGAAAAATATCGAATCAATTTGGAAAAATTAGTATGACTTCACCTGTATTTGATGAAAATGAAAAAAATTTTAACACAGGAAAAATCATTCCTTTATATCCATTAACTTATCAATTATCACAAAATGTATTAAGAAAAATTATAGAAAATGGTTTATTAGAAGTAAAAGGAAAGTTAAAAGAAACATTACCTCAGTATTTATTAGAAGAATATCATTTGAAAGGAATAGAAGAAGCTACTCAGCAAATTCATTTTCCAAATCAATTTGAAGATTTTATTCAAGCAAGAAAAAGATTAGTATTTGAAGAATTATTATCAACTCAATTAGCTTTGCTAGAATTAAAAAATAGTTATTTAAATGAGGAAAAAGGAATTGCTTTTGATAAAGAAGTAAAAATATCAGAAGTAATAAACCAATTACCATTTAGATTAACCAAAGCACAAATAAAAGTATTAGAAGAAATTGACAACAATATGGAATCAAATAGACCAATGAATCGATTATTACAAGGAGACGTTGGTTCAGGAAAAACAGTTGTAGCTGTATGTGCAGCTTACAAAGCAGTTAAAAGTGGTTATCAAGCAACTATTATGGTACCAACAGCAATTCTTGCAACACAACATTTAGAAAGCTTTCAAAATATGTTAAAAAATTTCAACATTAAATGTGAATTATTAACTTCTAATATTTCTAAAAAGAAAAAAGAAGAAATATTAGAGAAACTAAAAAATGGAACTATCGACATTTTAATAGGTACTCATGCTATTATTGAAGAAAATGTAGAATTTAAAAATCTGGGACTAGTAGTAACAGATGAGCAACATCGCTTTGGAGTAAAACAAAGAACTAAAATAGCACAAAAAGGAAAAAATCCAGATATATTAGTTATGTCAGCAACTCCTATACCAAGAACATTAGCTTTAATTTTGTATGGAGATTTGGATATTTCCATCATTGATGAATTGCCACCTAATAGAAAAAAAGTAGAGACATTTGCTGTTAATAAGAATATGACGCAAAGAGTAAATACATTTATTGAAAAACAAATACAAGAAGGCCGTCAGGCGTATATTGTATGTCCTTTAGTAGAAGAAAATGAAGAATTAGATTTAAAATCAGTAGAAAAATTATATGAAACTTATCAAAAAGAAATATTTCCACAATATAAGGTAGAATACATTCATGGAAAAATGAGACCAAAAGAAAAAGATGATATTATGCAAAAATTTAAGGAAGGAAAAATTGATGTCTTAATATCTACTACAGTTATTGAAGTTGGTGTCGATGTTCCAAATGCAAATATTATGGTAATTGAAAATGCAGAAAGATTTGGATTAGCTCGGATTACATCAATTAAGAGGAAGAGTAGGAAGAGGAGAATATCAATCTTTTTGTATTTTGAAATACGAAGCAAGAGGAGAAAATGTTCGAGAACGAATGAAAATTATGTGCAAGACAAATGATGGATTTGTAATATCAGAAAAAGACTTAGAGTTAAGAGGAACAGGGGATTTCTTTGGAACGATGCAACATGGCTTGCCAGAATTTAAAATTGCTAATTTATTTGAGGACATGCAAATTCTAAAGATGGTTCAAGCAGTTGCAATAAAAATTTTAAAAGTAGATCCTAAACTAGAAAAAAAGGAAAACATCTTACTAAAAAAATTAGTAAAAGACAAATTTATGAAAAGAATAGAACTTTAAAAT
>CANQZU010000051.1 GCA_947628415.1 uncultured Clostridia bacterium
CCTTTTTGAGAACAACAATTTAAATCTTGAATAGTTTCTTCCCATTTTGTTTTTATATCTTGTACTTCTTCTTTTTTAAAATAAGGTTCTTTAAATTCTGGTTTAGTAATTTGTACTTTTGCGTTTTTTACATCTCCATTGGTATCCAAAAATTCTCTTGAAATATCAACAATTAAGTTTCCTCTCCAGTACATTTTAATTCTTGGCTCTTTTACTACTTCTGCCACAACTGTTGCTTCTAAATTTTCCTTTTCGGCAAAAGCAATCATTTGGTCTACATCTTCTTTGGCTACTACAACCGCCATTCTTTCTTGAGATTCTGAAATAGCAAGCTCTGTTCCATCCAATCCTTCGTATTTTTTAGGAACCTTATCTAAATTAATGATTAGTCCATCTGCTAATTCTCCAATAGCAACCGAAACACCACCTGCTCCAAAATCGTTACATCTTTTTATTAATTTAGTTACCTTTTCATCCCTAAATAATCTTTGTACTTTTCTCTCTTCTGGTGCATTTCCTTTTTGTACTTCTGCTCCACAAGTAGTTAAAGATTCGCTGTTATGTGCCTTTGAAGAACCAGTTGCTCCTCCACAACCATCTCTTCCGAGTTCTTCCTCCTAATAAAATAACTTTATCTCCTGGAATTGGTCTTTTACGAACTACATTTGCCTTTGGAGCAGCTCCTACTAAAGCTCCTATCTCCAAACGTTTTGCTACATATCCTTCATGATACATTTCTGCTACTTGACCAGTAGCTAGTCCAATTTGATTTCCATAAGAGCTATATCCTCTTGCTGCTTCATTTGTTAATTTTCTTTGTGGTAATTTATTTGGTAAAGTTTCTTCAACTGTTTTTCTTGGATCTCCACAACCAGTTACTCTCATCGCTTGGTAAACATAGACTCTTCCCGATAAAGGATCACGAATTGCTCCTCCTAAACAAGTGGCAGCTCCTCCAAATGGTTCTATTTCTGTTGGATGATTATGAGTCTCATTTTTGAACATAATTAAATATTCTTCTGGTTTTCCATCTACTAAAATTTCTGCTTTAATGCTACAAGCGTTGATTTCTTCTGATTCATCTAATTCTTTTAAATATCCTGCCTTTTTTAATTCTTTTGCTGCAATTGTTGCTATATCCATTAAGCAAATATCTTTTGCTTTTCTATTTTCATATACGATATCTCTTGCTTTTAAATAATCTTCATAAACTTTTTGTAATAAATCCCATTTAATTTCTAATATTTCTAATTTTGTTAAGAAAGTAGTATGTCTGCAATGATCTGACCAATATGTATCAATCATTTTCATTTCTGTCATGGTAGGATCTCTTTTTTCTACTTCTTTAAAATAATTTTGACAGAATTGTAAATCAGCAAAGTCCATTGCAAATCCATATTTTTGATAAAACTTTTCAGAGTCTTGCTTTGTCATTTTAGTAAATCCTTGAACAATAGCAACATTTTCTGGAATGTCTAAATTTTGCTCTAAATTTTCTGGTTTTTCTAAAGAACATTCTCTAGAATCTACTTGATTAATCATATATTTTTTAATTTTTTCTACTTCTTTTTGTTTCAACTCTCCTTGTAAAATATAGATTTTTGCAGATTTAGCAGTTGGTCTATTTCCTCCTGCTATAATTTGCAAGCATTCTTCCAATGCTGATGCTCTTTGGTCAAATTGTCCTGGCAAAAATTCTACTCCAAATACATTGTCTTCTTTACGAAATGGATATTCTTCTACATAGCTTTCATCAACTTGTGGTTCTGAAAATACAGTATTTTTCGCTTGTTCAAAAGTTTCTTTGGTAATTCCTTCTACATCATATCGATTTAAAACAATTACATTTTTTAGGGTTTTTATTCCCAAATTTTCTTGAATATCTACTAATAATTCTTTTGCTTCTACATCAAATCCATCTTTTTTTCTTACATAAATTCTTCTTACTTCCATGAAAAACATCCTTTCTCCTTTTTATACTATTTTTATATCTTTTGAACCTTCTACTACTTCTCCTATTAAATATGCCTTTTCTCCTTGTTCTTCTAAAATTTTGATTGCCTTTTTAGCTTCTTCTTTTTTTACAATTATGGCCATTCCAATTCCCATATTAAATGTATTATACATATCTCTTTCTGGAATATTTCCAACTTTTTGAATAAGTTTAAAAATTGGTAATATAGGAAAAGCATCTTTTTTGATTTTTAGAGAAACTCCATCTTTTAACATTCTTGGCATATTTTCATAAAAACCTCCACCAGTAATATGAGAAATTCCCTTTACTTCTACTGATTCTAGTAACTTTAAAATAGCTTTTACATATATTTTAGTTGGAGTAAGCAAACTTTCTCCTAAAGTCATTCCCAATTCTTCGTAATATTGATTAATATTTTCTCCGTTTATATTAAAAATTTTTCTTACTAGAGAAAATCCATTTGAATGAACTCCTGATGAAGCAAGACCAATAACAACATCTCCTAATTCTATTTTTTGGCTATCTATGATTTTGCTCTTTTCTACCACTCCAACAGAAAATCCTGCTAAATCATATTCTCCTTCTTGATAGAATCCTGGCATCTCCGCTGTTTCTCCACCTACTAAACTACAACCTGACATTTTACATCCATCTGCTACTCCTTTAACAATCGTTGCTACTACTTCTGGTATATTTTTTCCTAATGCCATATAATCTAAAAAGAATAATGGCTTTGCTCCACAACATATAATATCATTAACACACATAGCAACACAGTCTTGCCCAATTGTATCATGTTTATTCATCAAAAAAGCCAATTTCAGTTTGGTACCAACTCCATCTGTACCAGAAACTAAAATCGGTTCTTTTATTTCTTTCGTATTCAAAGAATAAAGGCCTCCAAATCCCCCTAAGTCTGATATTACTCCCTTATTATAAGTACTTCTCACAGCTTCTTTCATTAATTCTACTGCTTGATAACCAGCTGTTACGTCTACACCTGCTTGTTTATAACTCTCGCTGAAACTCTTCTCCATTTTTCCATTCCTTTCTTTCTATAAGGATTAAATTTGACTATTTATTCGTCATGTCAACATTTTTCAAATTTTTCTCCTAAATCTGATGGTTTTATTATATAATATCTTTTTAATTTGTTCAACACTTTTTTAATTTATTCTTGATTTTTATTTTTTCTAATTGATAATTGGAATTTTTGTTTTTTCTATCTAGATGTAATATTTATATTTTTACTTTTAAAATCCAGTCATATGAATTGTTTTATCATCTGGATAATTTTGTAAATTACTATTGACAAGTTGGATTTTTTGGATTATATTGTTATTATATTTGGAAAATTAAGGTAATTTGATAAAATTTGTCAAACCTTGTTTCCATATTTTTTTCTACTATATTAATAAAAAGGAGCAATTGTATGCTAAACTTTGTAATTTGTGATGATAACTTAAACATTTTAGATAAATTGGAAAAAATGTTAGAAAAAATATTTGTACAAAATAATTATAATGCATCTGTTGTTTATAAAAGTGATAATGCAGATGATATCTTAAATTATATTGATAATAACACAGCAGATGTTCTAATGTTAGATATTAATTTGAAATCAAATAAAAGTGGACTCGAATTAGCAGAAGAAATTAGAAAAAGAAAAAATAATGCTTATATTATCTTTACTACTGGTCATTTAGAATATGCTATGGTAGCTTATAAATATAAAACTTTTGATTATCTTCCAAAACCAATTACTTATGATAGACTAGAAGATACAATTAATCGATTATTTGAGGATGCCAATGGGTTAACTAAAAAATATTTAAAATTGGACAATAAAAATACAATTGTAGATGAAGATGAAATTCAATATATTAAAAGAGATGGTATGAAATTAGTTTTTCATACTTCTTCTCGCGATTATGATATTTATAGTTCTTTTAATAAGTTTCAAGAAAAGTTACCAGATACTTATGTAAGATGTCATAAATCTTATATTGCTAATTTGAATAAAATTAAAGATGTTGAACCAGTTTCTGGTACTATTACTTTTCAAGATGGTAATACTTGTGAAATTGGTCCAAAGTATAAGAAAGATTTTATGGAGGTTTTGAAAAATTATGGAAATTTTTAATAATATTTGGACAATACTGACTACTCCAAATGAAACCAATGTTGAATTACTAATGTTGCCTTTTACATTTATTGAAAACTATATTATTATGGCCTTATTCCTAAATATATTAAATATTTATGCTAGTAAAAAGAATAAAATAATATATGTTATTTTATCAACTTTTATAACTATCACTACTGGTTTTATACTACCTAGCCCTTTCAATATATTTATAAATTACCTATCAAGTTTTCTATTAATGCATATAGTATTAAAAATAACTCTTTTTAAATCACTAATATGTCTTGTATCTTCTGTTGCAATTTTTGGAATAACTTCAACATTAATATTAAATCCATATATTACTATTCTTAATATTAATGCAGAACAACTTTCTAGTATTCCAATCTATAATGTTGGATATTTAATATCATCATATATCATTAACTTAATATTAATTTTAATATTGAAAAATAAAAAAATAACAATTAATATTTTGGAAGATGTTGATAAAAAGAATAAATTAATTATATTCCTTAATTCGATTTTAGGTATTTTTACATTGGGCATTCAAGTTACTATTACTGTATTTTATTTAGATACCTTACCAATTATTATAACCTTTTTAAGTTGTATTTCTTTACTTGCCTATTTTTCTATCAGTCTATATAGTATAACTAGAGCAATGAAATTAACCTTAACTACTAGAAAATTAGAAAGTGCAGAAGAATATAATAAAACATTACACATTTTGCATGATAGCGTCCGTGGTTTTAAACATGATTTTGATAATATTGTTACTACAATTGGTGGTTATGTAAGAACGAATGATATGGAAGGATTAAAAAGTTATTACTTACAGCTAGAAGATGATTGTCAAAGAGTAAATAATTTATATTTATTAAATCCTGAAATTATTAACAATCCTGGAATTTATAATTTACTTACTAGCAAATATTATGAAGCAAATGACAAAGATATTAAAATTAATATGACTTTCTTGTTAGATTTAAATACTTTAAAAATGAAGATTTATGAATTTGCTAGAATTTTAGGTATTCTTTTAGATAATGCTATAGAAGCAAGTCAAGAATGTGAAGAAAAAATTATCAATATAACTTTTAGAAATGATACAAAAAATAATAGACAATTATTTATCATTGAAAATACTTATAAAAATAAAGATATTGATACAGAAAAAATATTTGAAAAAGGTGTAACAGAAAAAGAAAATCATACTGGATTAGGTTTATGGGAAGTAAGAAAAATCTTAAAGAAAAATTCAAATGCTAATCTATTTACTTCTAAAACAGATAAATTCTTCTCCCAACAATTAGAACTTTATTAATTCATAAATACTTAAGCAAAAAACAGCTTCGTTTGAAGCTGTTTTTTGCCGGATTGTATAAGTATAACTTTTAAGTTACCTTCATTGGTAAAAATAATTTTTCGTCCTATTTTTACCAATGTTGATTTTATTAGTCTTTTTTAATTAAACTTGCTGGCATTTTTGGTTGATGAAAAGCCCAAAATGCTCTACAAGCTGTATTAGTTGATGTTGCATATTTTTCTGCTACTTTTGCTAAGAATTTTAACATAATAAAATCCCCCTTCTTTGGTAAAATTTATAATACAAAACATTACCGGTATATGCTATTGTATTAACCTATTTGTGTTGAAGTATCTCCATATACTTCATATCCATATTTATTATTTGTTAATTTATAAGCTAATTTTGTTATCATTAAAGTTTGTAAAAAATATCCAAATATAATTATGTTAGAAATAATAGTATAATTTATTACTCCTGCTATTAACAATCCAACAGAAAAAGTTATATAAGAAATTATTTGTTGTTTTTTCCTATCTTTTTTTCTTAAAATTGGTACATTCTCTGTATCTGCTGGTGCATATAATTTAATCATAATCATTCCAAAAATCCAAAGGATTACTAAAATAATATATTTTACTATTTCATTTAATATAACTATTTTAGATAAAATAGCTATGCCACAATAAAATGTAGTAGTTCCTATAATACAACCTAGATGGGTTTTTAAATGAAAACCTCCAGAAGCATTTTTATAAGGTATTAATAATATAAACGTAAGTAAAGTTTCTTTCCATATTCCTAAAAAATAAGAAATTATTAATACTAAAAAAGTCTTTGGTATTTCTCCCAATATGTTTTGAAGTCCATACTGAATTACTTCTGCTTTTTCATCGTCTATTTCTGGCATTTCTTTTCGAATTTTATTGGTTAGAAACATACAGATTTTATCTATCATTTTCCCACCTCATCTTTTGTTCGCTTTAATATTATCATTGTATATTGAGTTTTATTCCATTATTTTACGAAATTGCCATTTTCTTATACGAAAAAATAGAACCATTTTATAAAAACAGTTCTATTAAAATAAATATTCTTTATTCTATTTCACTATAAAAAATTTTTTTCTTATAATTTTCAATTGCTTGCTTTCTTGTTTGAATGATATTATCTGGTAAATGTTCTATATCAAACCATTTTATTTCTTCTATTTTATCTGGCTCATTTATTCGTTCTTCTTCTTCCCATTTTGTTACTTTAAAATATGCATTAAAATATGCATTCAGACTAATGTCATGAATTATTGTTATAAATTCAATATCTTCTTTTTTTATTGTTATACCAATTTCTTCTTTTGCTTCTCTTATTAAAGCTTGTTTCATTGTTTCCATGTCTTCTACATGTCCTGATGCTCCTAAATCATAATATCCATCCATATACCCTGTATTTTTTCTTTTTTGTAATAAAATCTTTTCTTTTCCATCTATCTTTTTAATTAGCATTAACATTACAGTAGCTGGTGTTTTAAATCTTTCCTTTTTAGATAGTTGTTTGTATTTACAAAGTTGAAAAGCTTCTTCTTTCATAAAAGTTATTTTTTCATTTAATCTTTCATAATGCTCTCTTGAATTTTCACATACATCTGTCAAACTATTAATTTTATTAGTTGCTCTAGAATTATAAAAATCTATTCCCTCTTGTAATTGTCTATCGGTTACATCATAATGTCCTAATTTAATTAATTCAAATAAGTCTCTCCACTCTTCTTCTATAAATTTATCTTTTTTTATGTATTGACTAATAATGCTGTAATTTGAATCTTGATATTTCTTTATTAATCTTTCAGGATTTGTATAAATTGCATCTTTTAATGTTTCTGATAAATCATTTAAATTTTTTTCTTGCAATAATCCTTCTTTTAAATAATCTTGAATAACTCTAATGGCATAATATAGAGTTGTCTTTTCTTCTTCTAAAATTACTGCTCCTGCATAATCTCTAATATTAATCGCTTTTGATCGAATAACTGCTTTATGATTTACTTCATCTATAATTTTTAATCTGTTTTTATATCCTTTGTCTAAAAACGAATAAGCAATAATATTATTAAAATTTGCCTCTATCACTTCTTGGTAAGTATTACAATATAAATTTTTTAAATCCATTAATTGTTGATTACCCCATAGTGCTACATTACCATTATAATTTACCCAAAAATTAAGTCCAAATTTACCGTTTTTATTTAAAATAACAGATGGATTATCAAAAGCACTAAATTCCATGTCATCATCAAATATTTTTATGGCTTCTTTTAATATTTCTGTTTCATTTATTAAATCAGGTCGTAAAGTAGAATAAAAGGTTTTAGCAATTCCTGTGTAAATAATAAATCCATTTTCAAACTCTAATCTACATCGATATGGACTTATTTTTATTACTTCTTCATTATCTGAAATTCCAGTTTCTTTTGTCTCTATTATTTTAAAATCTTTTCTTACTTGAGCTAATTTTTGTATCGTATCATCTCCAATTAAAGTATGTAATTGAAGTTCAAAATCTTTTTCTTCTTTAAAATATTGTTTATAAACATCTATAATATTATGAATTAAATCATACCCTAATTGTTTAGCATGCCATTTATCTGTACTTAATCTTAAAATTAATTTAGTTGGTGTTTTTCTTTTTTTAAAATTAGTATATAGTTCAAAAATAATTTGTTTAGCTTGTTCATAATCTTTTGCCCACATACCATTCGTTACTAAAATTAATCTATCTGTTTTTACTTCTTGTACAATTCTTAATATTTGTTCATACTTCTTAAAAGGCTCTCCGCCACCTATTACTAATAAATATCCATTATTTGATTGATTAATAAATTTAATAAACTTCTCAATTCCTTCATCTGAAAATTCATATTGTTCTTGTGGTATTTTTTTTATACTTTTTCCAGATTTAAAAAAACAATGTGCGCACCCTGCGTCACAAAATTTTGTTGGAAATATGCTCGCAAGACTTTTGCCTTCAAATTTTTTTTGTTTTTCTTTTGGCAGTCTCACTTTCTCAATAATTTCTTTTACATATTTATATGGATCAGAAAATGCATTTTCTATTTTTCCTTGCTTCATTTGTAATACTCTCCTCTATTAACGTTCATATTGTTTACCAAAGATTTTTTCTATCACTTTACTTTCATTTTGTGAATCCCAATCAATGAATAAAAATTTTCCTTCTTGTAATAAATATTCTAAACTAAATTCATTAATACCTAATTGTTTTAAAAATTTAGACAACTGTTCAATTTTTTCTCTTTTTATTTCTATTTGTTTTACAGCTTCCATAAATTGAGATATCATTTGTTGTTGTTCAAATTCTCCTGTTTTAGGTAATTTTAAATCTTCTATCTTGTATCTCATATTCCAATCTTTTCTTTTGGCTTTTAAATAAGCTTTATCATATTTGTCATTATATTTTTCAATATCTCTATGGTTGGTATTCCAAACTTGTTCAAGAATTTGCGTATTCATATCTTGTAAAATATCTCTTGTATCAAAAGATATTCTACCTATTGAAAACACTTGATTTTCATGGTTTTTCTTTTTGCAAAACCAAATTTCTGAAAATTCTTGCCTTTGACTATATTGTTTATAAAAGTCTTCTAGTTCTTCTTTTTTTGTAATATTAACATTTGGTAAATTTCTTAACTGATTTACTTTGATAAGAGAAATAGTATATAGACTATTTTCTTCTTGTTGTATATCTAATTTGATATCTTCTACCATTTTTTGTATATTTTGAAAAGAATATCTATGAATTTCATTTTCTAAATCTTCCATTGTTCTTAACCCAAACATTGGCAATACTAAATGTTTTTCCCATTTTAATGGTTCTCTAAATTTCAATTTACACCTCATTTCCAGTTTACTAGATAATCTAAAACAACTTTATTTTAATATATGTTTTTAAAAAAAGGAATACTATTTTTATATTTTTTAATAGAAAAAGCAAAAGTAGTACCAACTGGTACACTCTTGCTTTAGTATATATAGTTAAATTTTAACACTCTTTTAACATTCCTTTAAAATCACTCCTATAAAATGTCCCAATTCTGGTTTTCACAGAGTTCAGTTCTACCATAAAGCTGGGCGGAAGCCAATATAGTTGTCGCTGACACCGGAACTAACGAAACTGCGACTAGAGGCTCCGACAATTACTTCCAAAGGTAGAGTAACCGTGGCCTCGATGGGCACACGGAAATGTGGTAAGCAGGGTATATTCAAGGGTCCATTCAGATACATTTCCTGCTAAATCATAAATATTTAAGACTCGGTTTCTTGTTGTTGCTCCTGTTGTCAATAAAACAGTTGCTGCCGGTTTATCATAATCACTTGCATCATTCCATGAATTAGGGGTAGATGGATAGATTGTATATTTTCCATGAGTTACTTTGAAAGCTACATTAGGAAAATTTCCCCAATCTTTTGATTTATCTACCATATCTTTTGTTATATCTTCTCCATTTTCTAATTGTCCTTTTTCTTCAATAAATTTACATACTAAATCCCATTGGATTCCAAACATTAAACTACTTGTCTTTCCTCCTGTTGATAACTTCTTTGCTTCTGTTTGTGCTTGAGTACAAGTAACACAAATATAAGGATATTTGTCTTGCTTAATAAGTGGTGTTGTTAATTCATCATTTTCTGTGTATCTTGGCGTTTCTGTCCCTACTTCATATCTTCCAATAAAAAATCCTCCATTATCATATACACTCTTTAACATTGTTTCTTTTAAATTATTATATTCTGTTTCTCCTAATCCATGTTGTTCTTCTGAATACCATGTGTCAGTAAAATAATCACTTTCTCTATAATCTTTTGCATATTCTTGCATGTCTGCTTCTATATTAGCATATTCTTCATTACTTTTTGCTGTTTTATAAATATTTTTTGGTACCTCTATCCATACCCATTCATTTCCTGCACTA
>CANQZU010000052.1 GCA_947628415.1 uncultured Clostridia bacterium
GTAATTTTACTAATCCATGAAGTAGGCATTAATTTAGCACCAATTTTAGCTAATTTTACATCAAAACCTGGAACAATATAAAAATTTCCCTGTTCCATTTTTTTTATTGCATATTGACTAACTTTCATACTATTAGCTTCTCTTAAATGAAATTTTACATTTGCTACTTTATTGAAATTGGTGTTAACTGGTCCAGGACATAAAATACTAATTTGTACTTTGGATTTTTCTTTCTTTAATTCTTCTCTAATACTCTCTGATATTCTTACGATATATGCTTTTGTCGCATAGTATGTTGCCATTAAAGGTCCTGGCATAAATCCTGCAATAGAAGCAACATTTAATATTTTCCCGTTATTGTTTGCTTTCATGTCTGTTAAATATAACTTCATTAATATATGATATGCTACTATATTTGTATTAATCATATTCAACTCTTTTTCTAGAGATGTTTTTGTGAAATTTCCACAATCTCCAAAACCCGCATTATTTATCAAGATATCCACATCTTTTACCTTTTTGTGAATTTCTTGGCAGTTTTCTACTATTGACAAGTCCATACTAATGGTTTCTATTTGAATTTGATATTTTTCTTTTAATTCTTTAGCTAATTTTTCTAACTCCTCTGTATTTCTTGCAACTAAGACTAGATTATATTGCTTTTTGGCTAATACTCTTGCCATATCTCTTCCTATTCCAGAAGAGGCTCCTGTAATTAATGCTTTCATCTTTTTACCTCAATTTTATTATTCTCTTTTATTATTATTTTATAATAAAGATTTTAAAATAGCAAATATTGGTAAAGAAATCTTTACCACTTACTTATTTTTATTTGAAAATTGATTTAAAATAATTCCAACTGCATGCACGATTTTAGTAGAACTGTTATTTGCAATTCCTTTTCCTAAAGCTTTTCCTCCCACTGTTAACGCTGCTACTAACGCACTTAATAAAAATTGTAAGTTGAAATTCAAACCAAACTGTTGAGTAATTTTCATAGCAATTAAAGCACTAATAGCACCACTTAATACACCGCAAATGTCTCCTATAACATCGGCACATATATTAGCCACTCTTGGTGCATTACGAATTAGTTTAATAGAATCTTTTGACCCTTTTACTTTTTTCGTAGCTTTTGCATGAAATTCTTCTTCATTAGCAACTGTTACAGCAACTCCTATAATATCAAAAAATATTCCTATTCCTATTACAATTATTAAAATTGCTATCGCTGGTATTAAGTTTAATTGTGAAACACCATTGGTTGAAATAAATGAAAAAACAATAGATAATATAAAAGTTAAAATAAAAACTTCACTAAACCATTTAATATCAATGTGTTCTTTACTATTTTTTTGATTTTCTTTTTCTTGTGTTTGGTTCATTTTGTTTTATAATCTCCTTTTTTATATAATTTTAGGCAGATAAAATCTGCCTAAAATACTTATTTCGATTGTTAGATGGTAAAAGCCTAAGTAAATTTTACAGTTTAGGTCTGGTTGAATTTCTCTATTTTCCGCTTAGCATTACTGCTGTAGCCGTTTCCGTTTAAGGAAAATATCTAATATTTATTCATAGACACCAGATCGCCACTTAAATCTGTACCTTAATCCCTAGACTTCCTTAGCTATTTTTTATAGCAAACATTCTAGAAGTTTTCCTTAACATACATTTATTACTTTACTAGTCTTTTTTGCAAAAGCAATTTCATAATCTAAAAATACAATTAATTTGGCCAAAATTAAATTCTATTTTTTTCAAAGATCATCCCAATACTTTCACTCAAGACAGGCTACTCTATGTATTTTGTGTCTTGGCACTCAACATAGGTTTCACTTAAAATTTTATTTAAGTCTCAACGAAACTAGGGAATCCTATGTATGCCATTACATATTACCCTAATTTCTTTACTCCCTGCTTGCACACAAAACTGGCATTTCGCGCACAAACAAGAAACTTCAACGGTGTGCCCTTTAGTGGATTTTTAGCCCCACCCTCGTAAAGTTTGTATGACTAGAATAATGCACCATCGATATATATTATACCGTTTTTGGTTAAATATTCCAAATTTATTTTCTGTTTATTTTTGTCTTAATTTAAGTTTGATTATTAATTTGATTTCTTGTATTTATCTTTATTCTCATGTTTACTCGTTTTTTCTCGGTTTTTCTCTTTATTTTATTTATATATGTTTTTTTACTTCTTTATAAATTTCTTCATTAATGTCCTCAATTGTTCTAATTTGTCCTTCTTTCATACAATGTACCTCGTACCAATGATATTCTTTAGCTACTTCGCATGCTGCTTGATAACTATCCATTAAATGGCTTTTGTCTCTTTCATGAATATCTTTTTTAGCATTATGTGTAAATTTATTTTCTCTGTTTTTCATTAGTTCTATAGATTTTTCAATAGGCATATTTAAGAAAAATACTTGTGTTGGAATCGGTAATCCATACAAATTAAATTCAAAATCCCATAACCAATTTAAAAATTTTTTTCTTTCTTGTTTATCTTTTATTTTTCCTGCTTGATGTATCATGTTGGAAGTTGTATAACGATCAACTAATAATATTCCACCATTTTTATAATATTCTTTATATTCTACTTGAAAAGTAGCATATCTATCTGCAGCATAAAATGTAGATGCTATATAAGGACTTATTTCTTTTGCATTTTTACCAAACTCTCCTGATAAATACATTTTAACCAAGGATGAACTTTGGCTATCGTAATTAGGAAAACTTACTGTTTTAAATTCTACTTTATCTTTTTCTAATCTCTCTTTTAATTTTTCAAATTGTGTTTGTTTCCCACTTCCATCTGTTCCATCTATTACAAATAATTTTCCCATATTTTGTTCCTCCTACTTTTTTTCTTGTTTTTCTTTATCTTCTTCTTTTTTTTCTTCTAACATTTTATTGATAGACGCTAAAATATCATCTGAATTTTCTTCAAATTCATCTTTAATTAGGTTAAACATTCTAATTCTCTCCTTTTATGTCTTATTATACTATTTTGTTTTTTTTTATTCAACTAATTTTTATTATTTCATATCATTCTTTTATTTGTTTTATATGATTTATTCGACATTTTTCTTTAATATACACTTCTATTACATCAATTCGTATTGGCATATTCTCAATTTTATTTTTATAAATATAGTACTTTATAGCATGTAACATGTGTTTTTGTTTTTCTTTATTTACACTATCAGCCGGATTTCCATATTTGAAATTAGAACGAGTTTTTACTTCAATAAAAGTCCATTCATTTGTTTTTTTATCCTTTGCAATTATATCAATTTCTCCTTGTCTACATAGAAAATTTCTTTCTATGATTTCATATTGATTTTCTTCTAAATATTTGCATGCAATATTTTCTCCCCATATTCCTATTTCTTTTCTAAAATACATACATACCCTCCTGCTACTTTTTTTATAAATCCTTCTAATTCTAACATTAATAATATATTATTAATTTCAGTAATCTTTTTGTTTGTTTTTCTATAAATATCATTTAATGAAATTGGTACTTCAGTTATTTGTTCATAAATATCTTTATATGCTTCGTTGTTACATATTTTTTTATAATTATCCTTTCGTATTTCTCTTAAATATTTTTTATATTTTAAAAAAGGAAATTCTTTTATTATATCTTTTGTATCAGTTACCATTTTTGCTCCTTTTTTTATTAATTGATTTGTACCTATTCCGTGCTTATCTTCTAATTCATGCGGTAGAGCAAAAACTTTTCTTTCTTGTTGTATTGCTAATTTAGCAGTTACACTTGTTCCACTACGATAGGCTGCTTCTATAACTAAAATTCCCAATGATATACCACTTATAATTCTATTTCTTTCTAAAAAATTTTTTGATTTTACTGTCTCTTCTGGTGGATATTCTGTTATAACTAATCCTCCTTGTTGGATAATTTGACTATATAACTTTATATTTTGTTTTGGGAAAATATGTTCAAATCCACTGCCTAATACAGCAATTGTTTTTCCTTTTTCTTGTATTGCTGTTTTGTGAGCAATTGTATCAATTCCTAATGCCATTCCGCTACTAATAGTAATTCCCTGATATACTAGCTCTTTAGCAAATTTATTCGTTAACATTATTCCATTTTCTGAACAAGACCTTGAGCCTATAATGGCAATTATATTCGTTTTTAGTAATTCAATATTTCCTTCTACATATAACTGTTTTGGCGGATTTTTTATTCTCCTTAGCAATTCTGGATATTGTTTATCATGGATTTTAATGATTTCTAATCTAATCACCTCACCTTTTTAATTTTTACTTATTATACCAATATTTGCGATCTAAACTTCTATATTGAATAGCTTCTGCTAAATGTCTTTCTTCTATGTTATGACATTTATCTAAATCTGCAATTGTTCTAGCTACTTTTAAAACTTTATGATATGCTCTCATACTCAAATTTAATTTTTCAAATGCCATTTTCAACATTTTTTCTCCTTGTTCATTTAGTTTACAAAATTTTTCTATTTGATTTGGCATTAACTCCGCGTTGGAAAATAAGTTATATTTTTGATATCTTATTAATTGTATATTTCTTGCTTGATTTACTCTTTCTCTTATCTCTTTTGAGGTTTCGTTGTTCTCTCTTTCTTCTATTTTCTTATATTCTACTGGATTTACTTCTATATGAATATCAAATCGGTCTAAAAGTGGTCCACTAATACGATTAACATATTTTTCAATCTGTTCTGGTTTACAAGAGCACTTTTTTTCTTGTGTTCCGTAATATCCACATTGACAAGGATTCATACTAGCAATTAGCATAAATTCACATGGATAAGTTACTGTTGTATTTAATCTACTTATTGTTATTTTCCTATCTTCTAATGGTCCTCTTAAAGATTCTAATGTATTTCGATTAAATTCTGGTAATTCATCCAAAAATAGCACACCTCGATGTGCTAAACTAATCTCTCCGCGGTTTAGGATATTTTCCTCCTCCTACTAAAGAATTAGCTGTAATAGTATGATGTGGATTTCTAAAAACCCTTTTTATTATAAGTGGATTTTCTAGTTTTATTAATCCAAGAATACTATAAATTTTTGTAACTTCTAAAGCTTCTTCTAATTTCATATCTGGCAAAATACTAGGCAATGCCTTAGCAAGCATAGTTTTTCCTGAACCAGGTGGTCCAATTAAAAGACAATTATGTGCACCAGCAGCCGCTACTTCTAAAGCTCTTTTCACACTTTCCTGTCCTTTAATTTCTGAAAAATCTAAATTATATTTTCCTTCTGTCTCTAAATTATAATTAAAATCTTCATTTAATAATCTTTGATTTTTTCCATTTAAATAATTAATAACTTCCTTTAAATTATTAACTGGTATTATTTCTATATTTTTTATTATATTTGCTTCTTTTATATTTTTCATCGGTAAAATAATTCTTTTTATTCCTAGTTTTTTAGCCTCCATACAAATTGGTAAAATCCCTTTTGCCTTCTCAATGTTTCCATTTAATGATAATTCTCCTATAAAAATTGTTCCTTTTAATTTTTTGTCTAAATCACTGCTTTTTATATTTTTATTAGCAATTAATATTCCTATTGCTATCGGTAAATCAAATAAAGACCCCTCTTTTCTAGTATTAGCAGGAGACAAATTAACAATGATTTTTTTACTTAAAATCTCAATATTAGTGTTTTTAATTGCTGTTTTTACTCTTTCTTTTGACTCTTTTACGCTAGTATCTGGTAATCCTACTATTCGAAAATCTGGTATTCCATTGGCAATATCTACTTGAATTGATACTATATATCCTTCTAGCCCTTGTAATGCCATAGTATTTGTAATTGCTAACATTATTTCCTTTCTACTTATATAGCTTAAATATCTGAGGTCATATAGGGATAAAATTTGCATTGTGGAGTTATATGCATTTTAAAAATTTTGGGATTTAAATATCAATTTAATAAAAATTACTTCTAATTATGGGGATTTGTAATTCTTTGGAAAGAACTTAAATTATACTTTTTATCTTGGATTACAATAAATAGTAAGTATGACCTCAGATATTTAAACCATATAAGATTTTTAATTAAATAAAGAATTTTCGGTCTGAATTGACCAACTAGATTTTAAAATTTTTGATTTTAATTTTTCTTTGTAAAACTGTTGAATAAATTGTTTTTCATCTTTTCTATTTTTTATTATAAATCATTTTCCATTTTTTGTCAATACTTTTTCTGGAAATTTTTGTAATTTGTTTATGTCTACTTTGTGATTATTCTGTGTTTTGCTGCAAATAATTTTTTAAATTAATAATTTTCTTTTTTGATTTAATAGATTTTCTAATTCTTTTACCGATAAATTTTCTTCGTCTGCAACAATTTTAAGTTTATTAGGATTGTCTTGATATTTTAAAATTTTTTTAAAAATTTGCTTTTCTTTTTTATTACTGAACCACTGTTCTAAAATAGATTCTTGATCTTCATATATATCTATCTGTTGACTTAATTGATTTCTTGTACCCACTTTATCATTATATTCTACTTGCTTTATTGAATAGCTTTTTAAATTATTCATTTGATAATAAAAGCTTTTTGTATAAAATAATATTTCATGTTTTTTCTTAAATTTAATTTCTTCTTGTTTAATTACAGGTTTATTATATTTATTTAATTCATTCCCGTTTTCCATCAAATATAAACTAACATCTTGTATCATATCTTCCCAATTATATTTATTGTATTTTACACACAATTTAAAACAAGCTCTAATTGTTGCTTTCTTTATAATAGCGTTTATTTTATCAAGGTTATTTTTATAATAAGACATTGGTAATGAATAATTTACATATCTCCCTATATATAACCTTTTTTTACCTTGCACATCTTTCATAACTCTTTGCATTGATTGCCTTTTTTTACCTAATATGTATAATACAAAATCATTTTCATTGATTTTTAAAAGTTCCGCTTCTCTTAAAATTTTTTCCTTATTAAAATATGTTCTTCTATTTAAATTAATTTTTTTCATATATTCATTTCTCTTTTTTTGGAGAAATTTATCTTTAATTTCACAATATCTTATACTTTTTATTCTTGTAACTTTCTTATTCAAAATTTTTATAAACTCTTCTTGTTCTATTCCCAAAATAAACAACAACATGTCTGACATTTTTATTTGGAAATATTGACTCCATTCTTTCACTTCTTCAATATAAAAATAATTCTTGCATTGGTATTCAAGTCTTTTTATAACTAATTCTTTTAAAATTTTCTCATTTTCATGAAAATTTTATTTCAATTGGTTAATTAAATTTTTCATTTCCATACTCTTCATTACATTACTCTCCTTATTAAGATTAAGTTATTTTAAATAATTCTGTATTAGCTAATTTATTTATCATATCTTTAACTCTTCTTTGTGTCTGTGTGTAAGTTCTATAATTAGAGTAATCCGTTAATTTAATAAATTTATTAGATTTTTCTAAATTATCTTTTCTCCAACATAACTGTAAATTTCCAATTTTATCTAAAATTTTTATCTTAAATTCGATATATTCCATTATAGATTCCTGGTACCTGTTCGAAATCGTTTTTAGATTTTAATACTAATTTTTCTTCTCCTTCTACAATCACTTTTTCATATTGAAAGTTTTTTTCTTTTTCTGGATTAATTGGTAATATATGATCTACTTGTATAATATCTTTATGATCTATTGTCCAAGTCATTTTATCATAATCTACTTTTCCTTTTTGATCTGAAAATTCATAGAACATTAATAATATATAAGATTCTCTTTTTGCTTTATCAATAAAAGAAATATGTTCTGATAATTTTCTTTTCATTGTTTCTTGTGTTATTCCTCTATCCTGTAAAGTGCTTTTAAATATCTGTATAATATAATCTACATCAATTTTCTTATCATACAATTGAGGCATTAATTTTGCAAATACTTCTTGTGTTTCTTTACTATCTCTCTCATTCATAGTTTGAAAGTGAAACATAAAAATAAATGCTTCTTTGATTAATTTGCTTGCTTTTTCTTTTTCCAATTGTGCATATTTATTTTCACATAAAGTACGAAAGATCAATGGTAATGGATGTATATATTTCAAGTGATTGATTGCTTTTATATAAAATTGTGCTTTATTATTTTTGTATGGCAATTTTGATTTTTTCATATCTGTATATACTTCTACATATTTATATAAGTCATCAATAAATGCTTTTAATGCTTCCGATAATTCTTTTTTATTATAATATTGTTTTAGTTCATGATTACAAAAAGCCTTAAAATATTTCATACCTGTTGCTTTATAATATTTTATATAGGCTTTTATAAAAATATAAAGGTAATCCTCTAGATTATCTTCTGTCTTTTCTATTAATTCTCCCCATTTTTTCAAATAAGTATTATAATCATTTTCATCTAAATTTCTAAATATATAACTTTTTATTTTATCAATTTCGTCAAGTGCCTTTCCTTTACTATTAATTGCATCAAAAATTTCAAACATTTCATTGTATGGTAAATTAACAGTAATTGTAATAAAAATCATTTTTTCTTTCATAAATTGATATAAATCTTTAAAATTAATATTTTTTTGTAGTTCCTCCATTTTCATGTAAATGAATTGGAACTTCTCTTTAAAATCTTTTTCTATTTTATTTTTATTATGATATATTTGTAATCTTTCCATTACATTAATTGGATCTTGGCAAGCATTTTCAAAAATATCTTTTACAATTCCTTTTTCTAATCCCTCGTTTTCTATTAGATATTTATCTTCTTTATATAATTTTTCTTGAATATCTTTTATAACTTCTTTGGCATTTGGTTCTTTGCTTTTTAAAAATAATGTTTGCATAACTATTAAAATAGCAGTTACTGTTGTTAACCTTTGTTGCCCATCAATAATGTCATATTCATATAAAGAAGAATTAATCTTATTTTTTAATTTAATATATAAAGTTCCCGCAAACCAATGCTTATTTTGTGTTTGCGCATCTATTAAATCATTTATAAATTCTTCTATTTCATCTTTTCCCCATTTATATGGTCTTTGAAATACAGGAATTTTATAAACATTTTTAAAAATTGTTTCAATTGTTTCTGGTACTGGTTGTACTATTTGTTTTATTTCTTCCATTTTTTTCTCCTTATCTTTTATTACAATATTTTACAACATTTTTCGACATAAAACAATATTATTTTTAAAATTTACTTTTATTGTATAGTATGTTTGTAACTGATGTTTTACAAAATATTTAAATTTAATTCATATTAAAGAAAAACTGAAAAAATATTACATTCTGAAATTTATTTCTTAGTAGAAAAACTTGCAGAAAAACTTATAGAACATTGTTATATATTCTGAATATTTGAATTATAAGTAATTTTACTGAACGTTTTTCATGGTTATGTATAATTATTTTGAGAAACTATTTAGGAAAAATAAGTTGATATGCCTTTTTCCAATTTTTCGAAATTATTTACATGATTTTCCTCTACGTTTTTTTTATTCTGTATAGATTAAAAATAAAGTTATCATTTATTTTTTCGTATATATTTTTGGTTTATATTTCAATACTTTTATTGTTTTTTACTAATTATCATAGAAAAAAATAGTAACTACTTATTTAGTAATTACTATCTCATATTTATTATTTAGTTATAATTTTAATATTTAGTTTTTATAATACTTTCCAAATTTCTTCTTTAAATCCTATAAAAATGCCTTTATCTGAAACTAATATTGGTCTTTTTATAAGCATTCCATCGCTTGCTAACCATTCTATTTTTTCTTTATCGCTCATAGTTACTAACTTATCTTTTAAATTTAATTCTTTGTACTTTAACCCACTTGTGTTAAACCATCTTCGTATATCTAATTTGCTTCTTTGTATCCACTCTGTTAGTTCTTCTACTGTTGGTGTCTCTTTAACAATATTCCTATCTATAAATTCAATACTATTTTCTTCTAGCCACTTTTTTGCTTTCTTACATGTAGAGCATTTTGGATATTCTATAAATATATTTTTCATTATTTTTTCCTCCTATAAATTATATTTGCACAAGCTTAATTTTTTTTAATTTTCTAAAATTGGTTAAACTGACGTAAAAATACAATTGCTACCTAAAACCATTTTTATACCATAATCATAATATCTTTTTGAAACTTTAAATTTATACAGAATGTTATAGCTTTTATTTTTTATTCATTTTTGTAAATTATTTTCCACAATTATACCATAATTTGTGCATTATTTGAATATATTTTCTGTTAAAACTTTGTTTA
>CANQZU010000053.1 GCA_947628415.1 uncultured Clostridia bacterium
TTCGAACCCACGGTACGCTATAAACGCACGCCAATTTTCAAGACTGGTGCCATAAACCAACTCGACCACCTCTCCATGTATTAGACAAATGCCTAGCAACAATATCTATCTTAACATTTTGCTACGTATTTGTCAAGCTTATTTTCTTTATTATTTTACTTTATAAATTCCGTTAGAATCTATAGCTTTTTGGATAGCCTGTGCCTCTTCTTCTGAAACAGTATAAGCAGATTTTCCTTTTTCTACTGGTTTAGCATAAATATTTGACATTTCTCTTGAATAAATACCATTCAATACTACTCCATCATCATTTTCGTCTAATAACGCCAAAGCAAAACTTAAATCACTTCCTGTATCTTGAAAAGCATTATATCTAACTATTCCAACTTTTTGAATACATTTTCTTAAATCACTATTTAAATTTTTAATTGCATTAGCATTTTCTAAATTGTGTTTTTCCACTTGCTCCACTTTCTCTAGATAATTTCTTAAATCCTCTTCTATGTTTTTACCATTTCCTATTTTTTTCATGAAATTTTGATATCTTTTATTTAATTTAGAAAACTTAATTAATAATACAAACCATCCAACTAATAAAACTAATAAAACTACTGATACCAAAAGTAAAAAATTATCTGTTCTTATAATTTGCATAATATTTTCCATATTTTCACTCTTTCTATTTAATTAAATTTAAAATTCTTTCTAAATCATCATTTGATGTATATTCAATAATAATCTTACCTCTTCTTTTTCCTGCATCTAAACGCACCTTTGAGCCAAAAAAGCTTTGAAAATTATCTTCTATACTTTTGTATAAAATATGATTTCGTTTTTGTTCTTCCTTTGTTTCCTTTACTTTGGCTTTTTTCTCTACTTGTCGAACAGTTGCTCCTCTTTCAATCATTTGAAGAGCTGTTTGATATTGTTTTTCTGGATCAATAATCGCAAGCAAAGCTTTACAATATCCTTCTGTTATTTTTCCCTCTTTTGCCATTTCTAATACACGTGGCTCCAAATTTAGAACCCTTACCCAGTTAGCAATGGTACTTCTTCCTTTACCTAACTTTTTGGCAACTTCTTCTTGAGAAAGTCCATAAGTATCAATTAAAGTCCTTATTCCTAACGCTTTTTCATAAGGATTTAAGTCTTCTCTTTGCATATTTTCAATTAAAGAAATTTCTGAATTGACTCTATCATTATCTTCTCTAATAATTGCTGGAATTTCTTTTAGTCCTGCCATTTTTGATGCTCTCCATCTTCTTTCTCCTGCAATAATGCTATAATATCCATCTTTTTTTGTAACAACAATTGGCTGAATCAATCCATATTCTTTAATTGACTGTGCTAATTCTTCTAAAGATTCTTGATCAAATCTCTTTCTTGGTTGATCTCTATTTGGTTCTACTTCTATTATTTTTAAATTTTTTAAAGTATCATTTTCTTTCATCTGCTCTTCTTCTGGCGCTGGACCAAATAGAGCATCTAATCCTTTTCCTAATCCCGTCATTTTTGCCATAAAAATCCTCCTTTTTTACATCATATGTTTTGCTTTTTTCTCTTCTTCGTTTATTTTTAAAAATTCTTTTGCAAATTTCAAATAACTTTTAGCTCCTTTTGATCTAGCGTCATATTCTGTAATTGGCATACCATAACTTGGAGCTTCACTTAATTTTACATTTCGTGGAATCACTGTTTTATATACTTTATTATCAAAATATCTTTTTACTTCTTTTACAACTTGATTGGAAAGATTTGTTCTAATATCATACATGGTAAGCAAAGCACCTTCTATTTGAATATTTTTATTCAAATGTTTTTTTACTAAATTGATGGTATTTAATAATTGTCCTAATCCTTCTAGAGCATAATACTCGCATTGTACAGGAATTAAAACACTATCTGATGCTGTAAAAGAATTTAAAGTAATAAGTCCCAAAGATGGCGGACAATCAATTAAAATGTAATCAAATTTTTCTTTTATCTCCTCTAATTTCTCTTTTAATCTTTGCTCTCTTGACATCATAGATACTAATTCTACTTCTGCTCCTGCTAAATTAATATTAGACGGACACACTTTTAAATTTTTAATCA
Organism: uncultured Clostridia bacterium; assembly: GCA_947628415.1. Classification (GTDB taxonomy): domain Bacteria; phylum Bacillota; class Clostridia; order TANB77; family CAG-508; genus CAG-269. The sequence continues at coordinate 2,095 of CANQZU010000053.1, forward strand.
TAGTATCTTGCATTGCTTCTTGTAATGATGTCTCATTGACTAAAATGTCATAAGTAGAAAATTCTACTTCTTTCTCTATTCCGAGTCCACTAGTTGCATTACCTTGTGGATCTGCATCAATTAATAAAACTTTTTTCCCTTTTTTAGCTAAAATCGTGCTTAGATTAATAGTTGTCGTGGTTTTTCCTACCCCACCTTTTTGATTTGCTACTGATATAATTTTTCCCAATTGAATTGCCTCCATTTTTTAGTTAAATTTTATTTATTAGTTCTTTTTGTTCTACATTATAATCATATAAAAATAATTAAAAAAAGTCAATAAAATTTGTAAAATTTATCGACTTTTTTCTCTATTTTAATTAATTGGATTTTTAACAGGAATACCTGCCTTTCTTGGATATTTCATTGGCGTGCTTTTTTCTTTTTTTATAAAAACAATACTTCTTTCTATATCACTTTTAGGAAGTAAAAAAGTTTCTACTTTTTCTACTTTTCCTCCTAATTGGAGAATTGCATTTTCTGCTTTTTTTAGTTCTTGCTCTATCTTAGCACTTTTCATGCAAATGCAACTACCTCCTATTTTAACAAGAGGAATCAAATATTCCGATAAAGTAGATAAATTTGCGACTGCTCTGGAAGTTGCTATATCAAATTGTTCTCTGTAGATTTTATTTCTAGCAAATTCTTCTGCACGACTGTGAATGGCATTTATTTTGATTAATCCTAATTGTGTAATAACCTCTTCTAAAAAATGAATTCGTTTATTTAATGAATCAATCATTATTATTTCTATATCTTCTCTCATAATTTTAAGTGGAATTCCAGGAAATCCTGCACCTGTTCCTACATCAACAACCTTTTTGTTTTTTTCAATATAAGGTAAAAGAGTCATTGAATCTATGAAATGTTTTAATATTATTTCTTCTGGATCTGTAATAGCTGTCAAATTTATTTTTTCATTCCACTCTAATAATAGTTTCATATAATTATAAAATTGATTTATTTGTTGGTTAGTAAGGCTTATTTTCATTTCATGTGCATATTCTTGTATTTTTTTATCAAAATTTTCTCTTAACACTTTTATTCTCCTTATTTTTGATTTTGTTGTTGTAAGTAAACTAATAAAACCGATATGTCAGCAGGTGAAACACCTGATATTCTAGAGGCTTGCCCAATAGAATGTGGTTTGAATTTATTTAATTTTTGTCTTGCTTCTAGACTAATCCCTTTTAATTTTTCATAATCCATTTTCTCTGGTAAAATTTTAGTTTCCAATTTCTTAAATTTTTCTACTTGTTGTTCTTGCATTTTAATATATCCTTCGTATTTTATCTGAATTTCTACTTCTTGCTTTTCCTGTCTGGAAAGCTCTGGTCTTTCTGAATCAATAACAGATAATATTTCGTAATTCAATTCTGTTCTTTTTAATAATTCTGAAAGTGTTGTCCCTGTTGTCAATTGTGAAGTTCCATAGTCTATTAATAATTTATTAACTTCTTTAGATGGTTTTATAATTTTATTTTTTAGTCGTTCTACTTCTTTTTTTATATTTTCTTGTTTCTTTTGAAACTTTTTATATCTTTCCTCTGAAATTAATCCAATATCATATCCTATTCTAGTAAGTCTTAAATCAGCATTATCTTGCCTTAATAATAAACGATATTCTGCTCTTGATGTCATCATTCTATATGGTTCATTAGTTCCCTTTGTAACAATATCATCAATTAATACTCCTATATAAGCTTGTGTTCTATCTAAAATAAGTGGATCTTCTCCTTTAATTTTTCTAGCAGCATTAATTCCTGCTATTAATCCTTGACTAGCAGCCTCTTCATAGCCAGAAGTTCCATTAATTTGTCCTGCCATAAACAATCCATCTATTCCTTTATACTCTAAAGAAAGTTTTAAATTAGATGGATCTATACAATCATATTCAATGGCATATGCCGGCCTCGTAAATTCAGCCTTTTCTAATCCTGGAATTGTATGGTATAGAGCAATCTGCACTTCTTCTGGTAAAGAAGAACTCATCCCTTGTATATACATTTCCTCTGTATCTTTTCCTACTGGTTCTACAAAAGCTTGATGTCGAGGTTTATCACTAAATCGTACTACCTTATCTTCAATAGAAGGACAGTATCTTGGTCCAGTTCCTTCTATTTTTCCCGCATATAGAGGTGATCTATGTAAATTTTGTCGAATTATGTCGTGTGTTTTTTCATTAGTATATGTTAAATAACAATCCACTTGTTCAAATTTTTTTGGTTCATTTTCAAAAGAAAAAGCTTCGATTCCTTCATCTCCTTTTTGTACTTCCATTTTACTAAAATCAATGCTTCTCCTGTTAATTCTAGCTGGCGTTCCTGTTTTAAATCTAACTAAATCAATTCCCAATTTTTTTAAACAATCTGATAATTGATTAGCTGCTGCTACTCCATCTGGTCCACTTTCTTTTGAAAATTCTCCTATAAATATTTTCCCTTTCAAATAGGTTCCTGTTGCTAAAATAACTGATTTGACTTTATATATAGCCCCAACCTCTGTTTCAATGGAAACCACTTTATTATTCTTAACTTTTATATCTATAATCTCTCCTTGTTTTACTTCTAGATTTTCTTGCTTTTCTAAAGTGTGTTTCATCTCTGCTTGATATTTTTTTCGATCTGCTTGTGCTCGTAAAGAATGTACAGCAGGTCCTTTTGAGGTATTTAACATTTTGATTTGTATCATAGTTTTGTCAATGTTTTTCCCCATTTCTCCACCAAGTGCATCAATTTCTCTTACTAGATGTCCTTTTGAACTACCTCCTATATGTGGATTGCATGGCATATTAGCAATAGCTTCTAAACTAATCGAAAAAATTAAAGTTTTCATTCCTAATCTAGCTGATGCTAATGCTGCTTCACAACCAGCATGACCTGCTCCTATCACTGCTACATCATATTCTCCAGCTATATAACTCATTTTTTCCTCCTCTTATTTTTATTGTAAAAATGTTCCTTTTTCCATTCCTCGTGAAACAGAAATGACTGTTTTTTTTTAATATAAGTCACCTTTTACTTATTGGTTTGTTTTTGTTTTATGTCTACTTGTCTTTGTGTCTCTGTTTTTTAGCTACTTTTATTTTTATTTTTTAATGTTGTTCTTGTTTTAGTAAAATTTAACTTATGATTTTTGTGTTATGTAATCCTACGTTGTTTGGTTGTTATCTTTCTATCTTTAAAAATAACTTTTTTATGTTTTTTGTGTTTATTTTATAATTTGCTCTCAAATTGCGTTTATTTCAATTTTATTGTTTTGTTTATGAAATTATATTATCTTTTCTTTAAATTGTCTTATTTTTTATTTTAACGCCAAGTGTATTGTTTTATTTTCCTAAACAAAACTTTGAAAAAATTTCACTAATAATATCTTCACTAACTTCTTCTCCTGTAATTTTTCCTAAATCTTCTAAAATATTTTTTATTAGCATAGCAATAATGTCTAATGGCATTTTACTCTCAATAGTTTTTTTAGCTTCTTTTGTATGTTGAATTGCTTGTGTAATTAAATTTTTATGTCTCACATTGGTAATAACAATTTCATTATCTAAATTGATTTCGGTAAGATGAAATAATTTTGCTATTTCTTCTTGTAATTGATCAATCCCTATATTATTTAAAGCAGAAATTTTTAGAATATGTGTTGATACCTTGGTTAATCTTTTATCTTCTTTAGTTAAAATAGTGTTTAAATCAATTTTATTTAATAAAATAATTACTTTTTTATCCTGAATTAAATTTAATATTTCTAAATCTTCTGCACTTAAGTCTTGTGTTGCATCAAAAATAGCAATAATTAAGTCTGCTTGATTAGCTATTTTTTTAGTTTTAGCAATTCCTATCTGCTCTACTTCATCCTTGGTTTCTCTAATTCCTGCTGTATCAATTAATTTTAATGGAATTCCTTGTATAGTAACAAACTCTTCTATCGTATCTCTTGTAGTTCCTTCTTGATTACTTACGATAGCTCTATCTTCTTTTAAAATAGCATTTAATAAAGACGATTTTCCCGCATTTGGTTTTCCTATAATAGCTGTTTTTATGCCTTCCTTTATGATTTTTCCATTATCAAAACTACTTTCTAATTTAAGTAGTTGATGTTCTATTTTTTGCAACATATTTAAAATTTGTTGGTTAGTAACTTCTTCAACATCATATTCTGGATAATCAATCGCTACTTCTATGTTTACCATCACATCTAATATCTGTTGTTTAATTTGTTTTATTTGACGTGATAAAATACCCTCTAATTGCCTCATACTAGTTTTTGCTTCTCTTTCTGATTTAGCGTGAATGATATCAATAACAGATTCTGCTTGTAATAAATCAATTCTTCCATTCAAAAAAGCTCTTTTAGTAAATTCTCCTGCTTCAGCTAATTGTGCCCCATGGTTTAAACATGCTTCTAAAATTTTTTTAATAATTATATTGCCACCATGTGAATTAATTTCACACATATTTTCTGTTGTATAACTTTTAGGGGCTTTAAAATAAGAAACCAAAACTTCATCTATTATTTCATTATTTTCTACAATATTTCCATATTTTATTGTATATCCTTTTATTTGTTCAATATTTTGTTGTTTTTTAGGTTGGAATATCTCATTTAAAATTTGAAAGCATTCTTCTCCGCTCATTCTAACAATTCCAATTCCTCCTACTCCGTGGAGCCGTAGAAATAGAAACAATCGTATTCATAACAATTTTCCTTTCTAAATTTAATTAAACTTTTTCTATTTTATCACATTATGTAACTTTTTAAAAGTATTTTATATAAAAAAAGGTCAAAAATTGAATTTACAAAATTTTTGTAAAATCCGATCTTTGACCTCCGATTTTATATTATTCCTATTTTTTTAAAGAAATTATAATTCTTCTATATGGTTCTTCTCCTACACTTGTTGTTTCAACTTTATTATTTTGTTGTAATTTACTATGAATAATTTTTCTTTCATAAGCTTGCATTGGTTCTAATTTAATAGGCTTTCTAGTTCTAATTACTGTTTTAGCTACTTTTTCTGCCAAATCTTCTAATGTTTTTTCTCTTTTAGCCTTATACCCTTCTATATCTAATAAAACTCTTACTTTATTGTCTATTCCTTTGCTTGCAACAGCAGATAAAATATTTTGCATAGCATACAATGTTTCTCCTCTATATCCTATTAAATAACCCAATTCACTACTATTTAAATTAACTTTCAAATATGGTTCTGCTTTTTCTATGTGATAGCTTGTATGTTCTGGTAATTTCTTAACAAAATCTTTTAAGAAATTTTCTAGATTTACTACTGCTTTTTCTTGTTCTTCTTGACTTAATATTATTTCTTTTTTTGGTTTAATTTCTTGTACTTTTTCTTCCTTTAATGTTAGTTCTACTTTAACAACTCTAGGAGCTAAAATACTAAAAAAGCTTCTTTTATCTTCACTTTCTAACACCTTTATCTCTACTCTATCTTTTGAAACATTTAGTTTTCTTAATCCATTTTCGATGGCTTCATTTGTTGTTTTGCCTTCTGCAATAATTGTTTTTTCCATGGATTTATTCCTCCTCTGCTCCTGTTTTTATTACTTTATCTAAAACTAATCTTTCTAAAATCATTAAAATATTATTGACTAACCAATATAAAGCTAAACCTAGTGGTGCTACAAAAGCAATAGAAATTGACATAATTGGCATCATCCAAGACATCATTTTATTGGTTTGCATTACTGTATCTATTTCGTTTTCTTCTTCTTTTTGTACGATTTCTTTTCCTGTTTTTCCATCTACTACAACTTTTTCTTGTTTATTCTGTTTTTGCTGCATTGCTGTTGTCATTCTGATAGATATAAAAGAAGATAAAATATATAAAAGTGGTATAATATAGACAGTATAATCTGACATGTTTTGTTGTGGTATTTTACTTAAGTCTAATCCAAAAAAGTCCATTTTAATATTTAATCTTTCAACATTAGAATTATCTAAATTATTCTCTTTTAACCAGTTATATTCTCTAATTAAATCAATTTCTGGATAAACATTACTTACTTGTTTTCCTGCTTCTTGTAATTGAGAAACATATTGATTAATTTCTTCCTTATCCATCTTTTGCATATATGTAATTGGACTTCTTACTAGATAAAAAATAGAAAGCAAAAGTAAAAGTTGTATAATACCAGTTAAACATCCACTGAACGGACTCATATTTTCACTTTTATATAAATTCATCATTTCTTGATTTAGTTTTTCTTGATCGTTTTTATATTTAAATTGAAGTACTTTCACTTTTTCCTGTATTTTTACGGTTTTTTTCATTGTTTTTTGTTGCTTAATGGATAAAGGTAATAATAATAATTTAATAATAACTGTAAATAATATAATAGCAATTCCATAATTGTTTACTATATTGTATAAAAAATTCAGTAAATAACCAAAAATGTTAGCAAAAAACTCAAACATTAATTCCTTCCTCCTAGCTTTATTTTAATGGATCATATCCTCCTTTTGAAAAAGGATTACATCGAAATATTCTTTCTATTCCTTTTATTATCCCTTTAATTGCTCCATACTTTTCAATGGCTTGTTTAGTATATTCTGAACAAGAAGGATAAAATTTACAATGAATATTTTTAGTTCCTAATAACGCAGATATATGTTTTTGATATTGATTAATTAACCAGACAAATACTTTTTTCATAGCTTTTCCTCAATGATTTGTGCTTTTTTAAAAATGTTTTCCATATCTTTTTGTATATTAAAAAAAGTGGCTTCTTCTATTTCTACTTTCTTTTTCCATAAAAATACAATTTGATAACCTGTCTTTATTTGATTTTCAAAAAAATTATAATTTTCTCTAATTAATCTTTTTATATGATTTCTTTTAACAGCTTTTGCAACTTTTACGCTAATAGCAATTCCTAAAAAATTAATTTCTTCTTTATTTCCTTTTTTTACAAAAGCTTCTATGTACTTTCCTGTGTAATAATTTCCCTTTGATAAAATGTTTTTAAATTCATAATTTTTTTTCATCATTTTCGTTTTTTTCATTTTTCTTTTTCCTTTCTTCCAAGGTAAATCGAATGAAAAAATATAGTTAAAAGGCTCGCTTTTTGCGGCCTTTTCCCTATGTAAAAGAGAATTTTAAGCAGTTAATTTTTTTCTTCCTTTCGCTCTTCTTGCTTTTAAAACATTTCTTCCTGCTTTCGTTTTCATTCTTTTCATAAATCCATGTTCCTTTTTTTCTTGCTTATTTTTTGGTTGAAAAGTTCTTTTCATGGTTTTACACCTCCTACTGACTTTTGGTTTATTACATTCCAATTTCTTGGAATTTATTTCTATTAATTAACAAGTATATCGATTATATAGCAAAGAATAATAAAAAGTCAAGTAATTTT
>CANQZU010000054.1 GCA_947628415.1 uncultured Clostridia bacterium
TCTTGCCAACTATTCCCCCCAACTTGCAACTTCTTAAAAGTAGCTTCTGCTGTCCCTTCTAATGTGATATCCTCTCCTTCTCCTTTGACAGTTGGAATAAGATTATTTAAATCACTTCTTAATGATTTATTTTCTTCTCTTAGTTCTGTATTTTCTTTCTTTAGGTTTTCTATGTCTGTATTTTGGGTTTGTTGTTCTTCGTCTATTTCTGTGTCTTTTTGTTTCAAATCTAATATGTCTTGCTTTTGCGTAGTCTGTTCGCCTTGTATCGTTTGCAATTCGCCAGCATTATTATTTACAACTTCTTTTATTTTTTCCCAGTTATGATTTAAATAATTCTCTATATCAAATTGATTTGTATTTGTCTCTGGGTTTTCATGTATATTAAGATTTTCTATTTTTTGTATCGACATAATTATGTCCTCCCTCTAATTTTTATAGGCTACTACTTTTGTAATTTTAATAATTGTTCCATTTGGATTTCCTACGTAATTAACCTGTCCGTTCATAATGTTATAATAGCTGTTTTGCTTGAACTCTAAATTATTGTCTGTAATTTCAAGAACAGCAAATCCTTCTTGTATTTGTCTATCATTTGTGTTGTAAAAATATGTTGTTGTTATTGGAACAACTACGCTATTAGACAAAATTAAACATTCTGTAAAACAAGACTCATTATTGTTTGACGATATTCCATAAATTTTCAATCTTCCGCCTATATAATTTCTTATACTATCGTTTAATTGTATAGTATCTGTAGTTCCGTCTTTATTTTCATATAAAGTTGTACCTTGCATTTCTAAAATTTTTGGTTTACTCATTATTATCCTCCTATTATTTATATATAAATTCTAATTTACTTCCGACTGGCACGTCCCAATCTTTAAACTGGATTGTTGTACTTGTTGAATTATTTTCTCCTACTTCTATGTAGTTTTCATCTTTTTTTAGTAGACAGCCTTCGAAAAATACTAATAAGTTATTTTTTCCTACTGTATACGATTTAGAAATTGTATAATCTGTATTTTCTTTTATTTCTTCGTCTACTATGGTTGTTATTCTTGTAATTTCAAGAGACTCTGCTATTTCTTCTTTAACATATTTTTCTGTATTGTTTTCCATTTGTTTCAAGTTTCCACTATCAATTGGAGTTTTTTCACTTGGTTCGTCCTCCCAACCAATTCTGTCTAATTCAGCCATTTTTCTATTCCCCCTCTACTCTAATTTTAAAAATCCATATACATTCAATATTGGTAAAATCATTCCACTATATGGAGCCATATTTATCTCTGTTTCATAATAGTCTTTCCCAATTATTGCTAGATTGTCTCGAGTTTCGATTTTTAATTTATTCACTTCGCCTGCTTTTAAGTCTTTTGCAATATTTAAAGAACGAGTAGTTTCAATTCTTGCACTATCTGTATCTGTAGCAATATAAGGTGTCCAACCATTTCTCCCAAAAGCTCCATCTATTTCACTATACATATCTAAATCGATTTCACTAAAATTTGAATAAGACACATCTCTTGTTACGTATGTTGATAAACTTCCTTTATAAAGACCTATATTTCTGCTTGTACCTATTATTTTTTTTGTTTCTAATGAACTTTCACTAATTGGATAATCTCCTACAATTGGTCTATGAATTAATGTTATATATGCTAATTCAATAGAAAAATTAGCTGGAATATCTGCTATTATAGTCGTATATGATTTATTAACATATATCCTACTAGTTTCCCAATCTTCTCCAACCCAATAACCAATATATCCAAAATCTCCTTGTGATGAATAATCCATATAAGCATGATTTAAACCAGTATATTGTAAATTCGTTAACAGTCCTTTTCCTCCAACTAATGTCGCACCATCTTTCATTTGAATACCTTTATCATTTATAAGAACTGTTTTATTGGCTATACTTGCATTTCCTTTTTCATCTATAGAAAAACCACCGTTAATTGTCGTATATCCCTCTAACTCTAGATTTTTAGATTTTATTTTTGCTTCTTCTGGACTTAAATTTATACTAGATATAACTTCATCTTTTCCTACTTTTTTTGATACTGTCATGCTTATTTCATCTGTTGTTCGTTTTATTTTTGAATTAGTTTCTACTCTTGGTGCATACCACTTATTTAGTTCATTGTTAAACATATATGTTGCTTTCATTTTCCAATCAGTAAATTCTTTAATATATACATAATTGTTTCCTTTATATAATTCTAATTGAGTTTCTCCTATTATTTCTTCTATTGGATTTTCCAGTACAGTTGTTGCTCCTGTTACATAATCTACTTTTATATATCTTAAAACTTTTGCAACGCACATTCCATTTTCTTGGTCTACTTCTATAATAAATCTATCATGAGTATCATTATAATGCCTTAATGGATTTGCTACATAAAAACTATATTCTTTTTTGTAGTATCCGTTTGAACGAGGCAACAATTTTTTGCTTGGAAATAATTTCTTGCTTGGAAGTATTGGGTCTGGTGTAACAACTCGACTTGTTCTTCCTATAACTACTGTTATTGTTGTGCCTCCCTTTTTAGCAAATAATCTTTTACTTGGGAAAAGACTTTTGCTTGGATATATAGCTTTTACTGTGTTTGCAAAAAGCTCAAATTTCAATATATTTGTTGGTAAGCAATCTTCTAGTAATAATTCATTTGTTCCTTCTATTGTTTTTGTAAAATCATATATTCTATCTACTTCGTCTGTTATGCTATCAATGTCTTGTTTATGTTCTGTCAATTTTTTACTAAAATCTGTTTGTTCTTCTACTATGTCACTTATTTCCCCATTTATTTTATCAATTCGTCTTTCAGTATTTTTAAATCTTGTTTTCATATCAAATGTATTTTTGTAGGCTGTTTGCGTTTTAGTCATTGCTTGTGTATCTAACTCTCCACTAAATGAGCCATTATATTCAAAAGTATGGTTGAAAACATAGGTATAATAAGTCCTATCTTCTATGTCTGTTACTTCTAGCATGTCTCCTACATCTAAATATGGATATCCATAATATTTAGTTTTAAATGGTATATAAGATATTCCTTTTAATGCGTTCCATAATGGTGCAATAACCTTTTCTCTTTCTCTTTGACTTATTAAGAATGGGTTATCTTCTATTACTATTTCTGTCAAACCATTTTCTTCAATACTATTATTGTCTTGTAAAACTGTGTTTTCTCCTTCTGTACCAGAAAGTCTTAATACTACTGAATTCACTTCTCCCCACTTATTGTTTTTACTAAAATCTTCAAAATAGTTATTCCCATCTATACTTTCTTCTGGAACTACCTCTCCATTATTAGCTAATTTTGTCCCTAACATTTTAACTGGTGTAGCTGTTAATTCTGCTACTGTCATCTTATGAACATCTTTTACTTTTAATAAACTAGACCTATTTGCAAGAGATATAATGTATACTTTATTATCTCTGCCTATTTCTGCAAATCCTCCTGCTAATTGCGCAATTGCACTTAATACTGTTCTACAATCTTCATTGTTTGTAAATGGATTTCCTAATACTTGATAATCTGCATTTACAAAATCTAAACTTCCAGCTTCTAATCCAACTTGCAAACACAAATCCTTAAATAAATCTTTTAATTTTTTAGGATATATATTCTTACTATCATCGTACAGAATATTAAATTTAACCATATAATCATATCCTGTGAATGACGTCTTTGCTTTTACTTCTTCATCTGTAGGTTTTTCTATAATGAAATTTCCAAAAGGTACTTCTTCTAACTTGTCGTTTATATGTATTCCAGCATATACTTGTATTTCTTTATTTTCTAAATTCAGTTCATTGTTAGGATTTATAATATTTACAGTAATTTTTTTTGATACTGTGGTTCCAATAAATTTATCGTTAACATAGCAATTATCTTCTATTTTGTAATCAATCAATCTACCTTCATAATTTTCACCAACAATATCAATATCATCTTCAATTATGTGTATTCTACCTGTTCTATTTATTGCTACATTTGCTTTGCAATTCTCCTTAAATGCTTCACTTACTTCGTACCTATTATCACCTACAATTCTATTAAACTTATGTCTGTCGGATTATATAAAATTCCTTTATCTGTTCTATTCCACTTCATAGTTATTTTCCTATCACCCCTATAGCATTGGGCTGTTCTTACAGTACCTGTATATGGATTAAAATAACGCACCATATATTCTTTTAATTGTCTTATAGAAGAAATAAATTCATTTAATTCTTCTTGTGTAAGATATTTAGTATGTAGAATTATCTTATATTTCTCTGCTACTGGATTATAATGCATATTTCCTTTTGCATTTCTTCCACTATCATAAGATAAGTCATACCATTCTACATCATATCCTTCATCTTTTAGAAATTTACTTAAATCTTTTCCATCTACTGTTATAAGATTTTCTACATACCTATTCTATCTCTCCTTTCAATTTTTTCTTTACAAATTTTGACATATATTATATAATTATCACAAATAGGAGGTGTTACTATGGCACTAATAAAATGTAAAGAATGTGGTAAAGAAATATCAGACCAAGCAACAGCTTGTCCTAATTGTGGTTGCCCTATAAATGACGATACAATAACCAAAGAAGTAAAAGCCAGTAAAAAAGTTGCTATTTTTATAATTGCTATATTGGTTATAGTATGTATCATTGGTTTTATTTTTGGATACTTTATACCAGCACACACTTACACTACTTTAAAAAATGGAGTAATGGTTGAAGAATTTAAACTGTTTTAAGTCCTTTTTAGGACTTTTTATATGTTATGGTTAATATCCAAATGCTGGTTCTCCTGTTTGCATTGTGTATTCTCTTGCAGAATTTTGAACTTTTTTAAAGATAACTCCCTCATCTGTTCTGGCTTCAATATTTACATTCACTTCTGCATTTCTCATTGATTGTGTTACCGCTTCTGCAATTCTTTCTGCAATATTGTCATTCATACTAACTTGACTTTGTGCTAGTATCTGTCCTTTCACTGCACTATAATTTATATACTGGTTCGTATCTACGGCAAAATCTTTTGTGTTTATTTTGATACCTTGTCCTAATTTTGCTATTCCTAGATTGTTATCAAATTCGTTTGTTAATCCTTCTGCTAATTCTCCTACTTGTTTTAGTGAACCACTTTTTAAAGAATTTAATTGGTTACTAAATCCTGCCACAAAATATTTAGCAGATTTCATTGTTGCTTTTGATGGTGAATGTTCGTCTAATCCTTGATTAAATTTAGACAATATTTTACTAGCAAATCCACCTACAACATTTAATATTCCTAATGGATTTCCTAATTGCAATACTCCCATAAATCCTTTAATAAAGTTTTCAGCAGATGTCTCTGTATTACTTGTTTTTCTATCAAATTCACTTTGTATATTTTCACCAACGTTTCCACCTGCTTGACCACCTAATGGTGCTTGTGCATTTATTTGATTTATCGCTGATTGAACTCTATTTTTAGCATCTGTATCCATTCCATTCATTGCAGTATTGAATGCTTGTTTTGCTTTGTTTGAGAGTTTTTCATATGCTCTTTTATTCGTTTCGTCCATACCATTTACAGCAATAATACTTGCTAATATTTGACCTTTTACATCATCATCTAATGGGTCTAAAGCCTTGTTAAATCTTTCTTCACTTGTTGAAGCTAATGCACTCCAAGCTTGTTGCATTACAGGAGTTAATCCTTGTGTTGTTGTTATTGATTTCAATATCTTATCTTGAACATTTGGTTCTACTTTGCTTAATGCAATAGAAAATTCTGTAAAAGATTTATTTGATAAGTTTCCCCAAGCCGTTACCATTTGTGGAGTTAGATTTTCTGTTGTTGTTAAACTTGATAATATTTGACTTTGAACTGCTGGTTCTACTTGTGCTATTCCATTTAAGAAATCATTTGCGGAATTGTTTGCCATATCAGCCCATTTTTGTTGTATTGTTGGAGACCAATTATCTAATATAGTAGATTGTGCTAACATTGCAGATTTTTGTGTTGTATTTAATTGGTCATAAGTTTGTTGCCAAGTTTCTGTGCTTGTAGTTACCATCTCTTGTAATTTTTCTGCTGATACTTGTTGTTGTGTAACCATTTCTGTACTTAATTTACCTGTATTTTCAATTATATTATCTGTCATTTGTTGCGAATAATATGATACATCATCTGTTACTTTCCAATATTCATCTCTAGTATTATTAAGTGCATCTGCTGTATCAATATAATTTTGAATTATTTGTTTGCAATTCTCATTATGCGTTAACGTCCAGTCACTTAATCCTTTAGACATTAATTTATTATATTCTATTTCAGCTTTTGCAAATTCTTCTTGTGCTTTTGCTTTGTCTCGTTCCAGTTTTATTTGTTCTTTTATATTCTCTTTGTATAATTCAGTTATTGCTGTTTGCTCTGCTTCTTTTTTCTTTGCTTCTACTGTATTTTTTATACTTTTTTGTAAATCTTCATAACTTTTAACAACTTCACCATTTTTAGTAATTAAATTGCCATTCAATTTGTATTCAGTCCCTAGAGCCTCATTTAATTCATTTAATATAAATTTAACTCTTTCTTCATTACCTTTTTTTACTTTTCCATTTGCATCAACTAAACCCTTTAATTGTTTAGATAATCTTTCTGCATATTCTGCTTCTACTAATTGATTTTCCCAAGTATCTTTAATTGACTTAACAGCATCTTCATGAGCTTTTCTATTATTATTAAGTTCTTCGGTTAAAGACTTAATTTCATCAGTAAGTTTTGTTGTTGGAATATTAAGGCTTTCTATTGCATCTTTATATCCCATAAATGTTGTTATTACTGATGTAGTTATCCCTGCAATTCCGCCGATTATTATTCCAACTGTTCCAAATTGACTACCCGCTAATACTCCAGAAGCTGTTGCTAATCCTAGCCCTGCTGTGAGTTTTGCTATTGCTTCTGTCGTTCCAATTGTTCCAGTCGTAAAATCTTTCATAGTTGCATAACTTAATGCACTTCCTCCTGCAATTCCAGCTAATCCAGCAACCATAGTTCCTGCTTTTTTAGCAAATGAACTTAATCCTTGTCCAGTTGTTGATAATGCTGAACCTGTTAATTTCAAGGAACTTATAACTCCATTGCCTTGACTTCTAAATATTTTATATTGGTCTATTACCATACCAACCCATGCGCCGATATTAGTAAAACCGCTCTTTAAACCATTAATTACCTTTCCTATCGTTTGCAATCCAAGTCCAAATGTTGTAGTTGCTCCTTTGCCTGTTTTTAATATTGTAAATAAAGATTTCAACCAATTTACTAGTTTGGTTATTTTTCCAATTATATAAATTCCACTAATAATACCTGCTATAACAGAAATAACCTTTGCTATGTTATTCATATGAGACCATGACCATTTTAAATTTCCATTAGCATCTCTTGTAAATCCTAACCAGTCTAATATTTTATCTCTTATTTCTTGTGCTTTGCCAGAAATTTTTGACATCATATTATCCCATTCTTTTAGAGATTTTAATAATTTGTCATCTATACCCCCAACTGCTCCTCCAGGACCAGAACCTTTACTATTCTGTGTTGGTGGTTCTATATTGTTTATTTCATCAAAGCCCATTAATTGTTTTTTAAATTCTTTTGCTTTTCTAGTTGCATTTCCTAATCCACTATCAATATCATCTATTGTATCTGCTACTCCTCCAAATGATGAAGTAACTCCTCCAGTATCTAAATTATATCCAAAAAGACTAGCAAGACTTTTTATTATCTCTTTTATAACCATAATAATTGCATTTACATAGACTAAAATGCCTCCAAATGCATTAACTATAAAAGAACCTGCTACTTGTTTTAGTTCTAATAATTGATTTTGGAATACTCTTATTTGATTTGCTGGGCTTTCAAATGTGCGAGCAAAATCTCCTTGTGCTTTTCCTGCTTGTTCAACTATTGCTATATATCTAGCTACTTCTTTTTCGGCATAGGATAATTGTTGTACACTTCTCTCAATCCCAACTTGGTCTAATACTTTTGTTAATGAAGCTTCTGATACATCTATACCTATTTGTCTTAAACTTTCTATTTGTCCTGCTAATCCTGATTTTAATTTATTCATAGCAGTTTCTACATCTAAGTTGTATAAAGAAGCTATATCATACCCTGCTTTTGTTAAGCTCTCAGACATCATATACGAAGCCTCTTTATTTTCTACTCCTAACTGAGAATTTAACATGCCATAATACATAGCTTGGTATTTTTGCATTTCAGATTTATTTGTTGCAAGTTTCTCATTCATTTCATTTTGAAATGCCATAGCTTTTGTGTAATATTGACTTTGGGCTTCATCTAAATTTCCATATTCATCAACAACTTTACCCATTTGTACTTCAAATAAGTTTGTTGTTTCTATCATATCTATATTAGCATTTGCAACATCTTTTATTACATTCCAACCTTTTTTTAAGCCATAAGCAATTCCACCAAAATTAAGAGCCTTTTTCAACGCTCCTATTTTGTCAACAGAACTATCTATATTATCTTTTAATTTGTTTGTGTCTGTTGAATTTATTGTTCCATTTAAAGCAGATTTTAATGAACCTAAAGAGCTAACCAATGTATCTATTGATTTTACTGCTTCATTTATTTGTAGTTCTACTTTGCTTTCTAAGTTTCCAACATTGTAATCAGCCCTATTTATCTACTCCTTTACTTAAAGCTCTTTTACCTCGTTTTAATTGTTCTTTTATGCTATTTTCTCTTTCTTCTACTTTTTCCTTTTCGTAATCTTCTTTTGATTTAGAAAAATCATAAGGTTTTTCAATATAATTTAATGGTTGTTGTGTTTCTTTTCTTCCAATGTTATTATATATACTTTTGCTTACAGCATCAAACATATATAAACCATTTAGCCACGCATTAAAATTATCTGTTTCTTGCTGTAACTTTATTTTGTCCATATATGATTTTCGGTATGCCCAAAGTAACTCTGGGTCATCTTCCCAAAATTCTCTTGTAGACATACCGAAAGTAATTGCCATTGGTAGTAAAAAGTCATAAAAGAACTCTTTTAACTTAGTATATTCTTTTTCTTCCCCAGTTGACTTTT
>CANQZU010000055.1 GCA_947628415.1 uncultured Clostridia bacterium
TAAATTTTTTTATAAAATCCTTAAGGAAATACAGCTTTGTTTTCTTTTTTTTAATCTTATTTTTTTGTTTTATGTAACTTTTTAAAATTGATTTTTATTCTTTATTTGAAAAAAATATTATAGTTTTCCACATTTTTAATTAATTTATCCACATAAAAAAATTTTTTTCCACAAATTTATTGACTTATGTCATGTAAATCTGTTATGATAGCATAGTAAAATAAAAATAGCTTTTTATTTTATTTATTTTAAAATTTTTGTTCGTAAAATTTACTTTTTTTTATTATAAATATTTATGTTTTATCAACAATTGTGGATAACTCTGTGGATAACTATAAGCAGAAAGGATGGTTAAAATAATGGCAATAGACAAAAACGACTTAATTGCAAAAATAAAAGAAGAATTAAAACCAGAAGTTACAAAAATATCTTATGATACATGGATTATGCCATTAGATATTAGAAGTATTGATAAAAATCATATTATTTTTACTGCTACTTCTGAATTTCAAAAAGACTTCATTGAGAATAAATACAGACCTCTAATTTTTAATACTTTGAGATATATAACTAATAGAGATTGGACCTTTTCTGTTATTGACTTGTCAAAAGAATCTAAAGAAAAAAATGACGAAGTAATAAAGGATCCTCTTTCAAATAATTTTTCTCCAGAAATAGAATCCAATAAATCTACCTTAAATCCAAAATATACTTTTGAAACCTTTGTTGTTGGAAATAATAATAGATTTGCACACGCTGCTGCATTAGCTGTTGGAAATGAACCAGGAAAATCTTATAATCCTTTGTTTTTATATGGTGGTGTAGGTTTAGGAAAAACACATTTAATGCATGCTATAGGAAATCGTATTTTAGAAAATAATAAAAATAATAATATTTTATATGTAACTTCTGAAAAATTTACTAATCAATTAATTAATGCTATTAAAGATAATAAAAATGAAATTTTTAGAAATAAATATAGAAATATTGATGTTTTATTAATTGATGACATTCAATTCATAGCTGGAAAAGAAAGAATACAAGAAGAATTTTTTCATACTTTTAATACTTTATATGAAGAAGGAAAACAAATCATTATTTCTAGTGATAAACCACCTAGAGATATTCCTTTTTTAGAAGATAGATTAAAATCAAGATTTGAATGGGGACTTTTAGCTGATATTTCTTGTCCTGATTATGAAACACGTTTAGCTATTTTAAGAAAAAAAGCTCAAGATGAAAATGTTATTATTGATGATTACATTTTATCTAATATTGCTAATAAAATAGATTCTAATATTAGAGAATTAGAAGGAGTTTTTAATAAAGTAGTAGCAAGAGCTTCTTTAATACATAGTCCTATTACAATAGAACTAGCTGAAAAAATTATTAATGAATTTAAATATGAAAGTGAAAAAGTTATTTCTTGTGATTTTATACAAGAAACAGTCGCTAAATATTTTAGTATAAACAAAGATGATTTATCTGGTAATAAACGTTCCAATGATATTGCTTTTCCAAGACAAATTGCTATGTATTTATGTAGAGAAATTGCTAATATGTCTTATCCTCAAATAGGAATTGATTTTGGGGGAAGGGATCATTCTACTGTAATGCATGGTTGCAAAAAAATAGAAAAAGAAATTAAGGAAAAAAATAATACTAAATTAATTGTGGATAGTGTGAAAAACATTATTATAAATGGCAAACAATAGTAATAGAAATAAATATCTCAATTTTTAAAAATAATTGTTTGAAAAATGATTGTTCGATACAATGAGTTTCAAATTCTTCTTACGGAAACCTAACATTGAATATCCACAAGCTATTGTTAATAACGTGTTAATAAACTGTGAACATCTATTATTTGCACAAATGAAAATTAAAGTTGTGGATAAAAGTATAAGTTTTCCACTAAGTTATAAACAGTATTTTTTTTAGGGATTCTAACTTTCAACATAGTTTTCCACATTTTCCACAATACCTAATACTAATACTACTAATAATATTATATAAAATAAAAGGAGGAAGAAAAATGAAAATAGTTTGTGATAAGGATAAAATTCTCAAAGCTATTAATTCCGTAGTAAAAGGCGTTGCTTCTAAAACACCTATGCCTATACTAGAAGGAATACTAATTCAAACTAATGATAATGAAATAAAATTAACAACTTATGATTTAGAAATCGGAATTGAATATATTATGGAATGTGAAGTAAAAGAACAAGGAAGTACAGTTGTAAATGCAATCATGTTCAGTGAAATTATTAGAAAATTACCAGATACAGAAATATATATTTCTTTGAATGATAAAAATTTATTAGAAATAGAATGTGAAGGTTCTCTTTATAAGTTAGCTACAGCAAATCCAGAAGAATTTCCAGAACTTCCTAAAATAGAAATTGAAAACGCAATCGAAGTAGATCAAACTATTTTAAAAAATATGATAAGAAAAACAATATTTGCAGTAAGTACAGAAGAAAGTAGACCTATTTTTACAGGATGTTTATTTGAAGTTGAAAACAACAAATTAACTTTAGTCTCTGTAGACGGATTTCGTTTAGCTTTAAGATCTATTTATTTAAATAAACAAAGTAACAATTTTAAAGCTGTTATACCAGGAAAAACTTTAAATGAAGTAAATAAAATTGTAGCTGATTCTTTTGAACCAATAAAAATAGGTATTTCTAAAAATCAAGCTTTATTTGAAATGGAAAATTGCAAAATTGTCACAAGAATATTAGATGGAGAGTTTTTAAATTATAAAAATGTTATTCCAAGTAATTGGGAAACGAGAATAAAAGTAAATAAAAATAATATTCAAGATAGTTTTGAAAGAATTAGTTTAATTTCTGCATCTAGTGTAGAAAAAGAAAAAAAATATCCTGTAAAAGTACAAGTTGATATTGGAAAAGTAACAATTTCTTGTACAAATCAAACAGGAGATGCAAAAGAAGAATTATATGTTTCTACAGAAGGAAAAAATTTAGAAGCAGGTTTTAATCCTAAATATTTTCTAGATAGTTTAAAAGCAATTGAAGATGAAGAAGTTTATATAGAATTTGGAAGTAGTATATCACCATGTTTAATTAAATCTATAGAAAATGCTGATTATACTTATATGATTTTACCAATTCGATTAAAAGAAGATTAGAAAAAAAGGTAGAAGAAATTCTGCCTTTAAAATTTATTTATATTATTATTTGAAAATATAAATAATAGAAAAAAAAGTAAAAAAAAGATATAAAAAGATATAAAAAGAAAATTTATCATAAACAAGCTAAAATAAATTTATAAAATTTTATAAAAATTATAATGACTAAAAATAACATAATAAAAAACTAAAATATGAAAATAAAAAAACAGAAAAAAATATACACAAATGGAGAATTATATGTGGATAAAAAAAATAAAAATAAATAATTTTAGAAATTATAAACAAGAAGAAATTTCATTAAATGAAAATATTAATTTATTTTATGGTGAAAATGCACAAGGAAAAACTAATATTATAGAAGCTATTTTTTTAGGAAGTATAGGAAAATCATTTCGAACTAAAAAAGATAAAGAAATGATTCGAATTGGACAAGAAAATGCAAAGATAGAAATAGAATATCAAAAATCAGATAGAGAAGGAATTATAAAGATAGAATTAGGAAATAAAAAAAATATTTATTTAAATGGAATAAAAATAAAAAAATTAAGTGAATTATTAGGAAATATTAATATTGTTATTTTTACTCCAGATGATATTAATATTTTAAAAGGTGGACCTCAAAATAGAAGAAAATTTTTAGATATTATGATTAGCCAATTAAAACCTAATTATATGTATCATTTAAATTTATATTTAAAAACTTTAGAACAAAGAAATAATTATTTAAGACAGATAAAAGAAGAAAAAAAACAGGAAGATTTATTAGATATATGGGATGAAAAATTAATAGAACATGCTAATATTATTTATGAATATAGGAATGAATTTATAAATAAAATAAAAGAAAAAATAAAAGAAATACATAAAGAAATTACAAATTATAAAGAAGATATTGATATAAAATATCAAACAGAATGTCAAACAAAAGAAAAATATTTACAATTATTAAAAGAAAGACGAAACATAGATATTATAAAGGGCTATACAACAAAAGGAATTCATAGAGATGATTTTATTATTTATATTAATAATAAACCAATAGATATCTATGGATCACAAGGACAACACAGAACAGCTATACTTTCTTTAAAATTATCAGAATTAAATATTGTAAAAGAAGAAATAGGAGAAGAACCAATTTTATTATTAGATGACTTTATGTCTGAATTAGATAAGTCAAGAATCCAAAATTTTTTAGAAAAAATAAAAAATGCACAAGTAATAATTACTTGTACAGAAAAAATAAAAGTTGAAAATAAAAAAATTTTAATATATAATGTGAAAGAAGGAAGCTTAAATTAAGGAGGAAAACAAATGGAAAAGTACGAGCATAAATATGGAGCAGAGCAAATTCAAGTGTTAGAAGGACTAGAAGCTGTAAGGAAGAGACCAGGTATGTATATAGGAAGTACGTCTGTAAGAGGACTTCATCATTGTGTTTATGAAATTGTAGATAATGGTGTAGATGAAGCATTAGCAGGATATTGTACAGAAATTAATGTTATTATTGAACCAGGTAATATTATTTGTGTAGAAGATAATGGAAGAGGTATTCCTGTAGAAATACATCCAAAAACAAAAATATCAACAGCTGAAACAGTATATACAGTTTTACATGCAGGTGGAAAATTCGGAGGAGATAGTGGATATAAGGTTTCAGGAGGACTTCATGGAGTAGGAGCTTCTGTTGTTAATGCATTATCTGCTTGGACAGAAGTAACAATTAGAAGAGATGGAAATTTATATCAAATGAAATTCGAAAAGGGAAAAACTGTTCAAAAACTAGAAAAAATAGGAGAAGCAAAAGGAACAGGAACAAAAGTTAGATTTTTAGCAGATGATACTATATTTGAAAGTTTAGAATATGAATACGAAGTATTAGAAAAAAGATTTAGAGAAATAGCTTTTTTAACAAAAGGATTAAAAATAACAATAGAAGATAGAAGAGAAGAATCTCCTAAAAAAGCAGAATTTTGTTTTGAAGGTGGATTAATTTCTTTTGTAGAATATTTAGATAAGAATAAAGAAAAACTACACAAAACTCCAATTTATATAGAAAAAAGTGGAGAAGTACCAGTAGAAATAGCTATTCAATATACTTCTAGTTATTCAGAAAATATTTATACTTTTGTTAATAATATTAATACAATAGAAGGAGGAACACATTTAGAAGGATTTAAAAGAGCTTTAACGAAAGTTTTTAATGATTATGCAAGAAGTCATAATATCTTAAAAGATAAAGATCAGAATTTACAAGGAGAAGATATTAGAGAAGGAATAACAGCTGTTGTTTCTGTAAAAGTAAAAGAGCCTCAATTTGAAGGGCAAACTAAGACAAAATTAGGAAATAGTGAAGTAACAGGAATTGTACAAAGTATGGTAAACGAATCTTTATCTACATTTTTAGAAGAAAATCCAACTGTAGCTAAAGCTATTTTAGAAAAATGTATTAGTGCTTCTAGAGCTAGAGAAGCAGCAAGAAAAGCTAGAGAATTAGCTAGAAAGAAAAGTTCATTTGAAACTTCTACTTTACCAGGAAAACTAGCAGATTGTAGTAGTAAAGACCCACAAGAATGTGAAGTATATATTGTTGAAGGAGATTCAGCAGGAGGAAGTGCAAAACAAGGTAGAGATAGAAAATTTCAAGCTATTTTACCATTATGGGGAAAAATGCTAAATGTAGAAAAATCAAGAGCAGATAAAATTTATGGAAATGATAAATTAAATCCAGTTATTTTAGCAGTTGGAGCAGGAATTGGTAATGATTTTGATGTAACAAAAATAAGATATGGAAAAGTAATAATTATGGCAGATGCTGATGTGGATGGTGCTCATATTAGAACATTATTATTAACATTTTTCTTTAGATATATGAGACCACTTATTGAAAATGGAAATGTATATTTAGCACAACCACCATTATATAAGTTATCAAAGAAGGGAATGGAAGATAAATATTGCTATACAGATGAAGATTTAGAAAAAGCTTATAAAGATTTAGAGGAAAAAGGAATTTCAAGAGATCAATTAAACCTTCAAAGATATAAAGGTTTAGGAGAAATGAATCCAGAACAATTATGGGAAACCACCATGAACCCAGAAACAAGAATATTAATAAAAGTAACAATGGAAGATGCTATTAAAGCAGATGAAATATTTACTTTATTAATGGGAGATGAAGTAGAACCAAGAAGAGAATTTATACAAGCAAATGCAAAATACGTAAAAAATTTAGATATATAATAAAAAATAATTTAATGGCAGATAGAAAATCTATCTGCCATTAATCATAAAGCTAATAATAATCTTAGCTAAAACTAATACATCTAATAGTTAAACCTAATATATATTACTATATAAATAAGCTTGATACCAAACATATTAATCAGTTGCTCGACTATTAATACACCACAAGTAACTATATTCATCCCTAAGGGACTACTAATAACCACTTTATAAAAATATTCTAGATATAAGAATAATCTTAGCTCAAATATATTATCTATTATTTAACCATATACATAAATACAGAATAAAAATAAAAAATACAGCTTACAAACAAATAATATACTCTTCTCGCCGACACATAATAATATAAAAAATACACTATTACATATCTTTGTCCGAATATAAATAAACTAATTAAAATCTATTTATACTCTTGGCTCAACTATTATTAACCTTATAAAAATAGTATAAACAAAAAAAAAGAAAATATTCAAAATAAAAAAATAAAAAATAAAAAAATAAAAAATGTCGAAAAAGGGAGATGAAAATTTCTTGACAATTTATGTATCATAATGTAAAATTATTTTCAACAAAGGAGGTGAATAATATAAAACAAGAATCTACGCAAAGCTGGATTCCACTCGAAGAAATACTAGAAGAAGGAATAATTCGAACAAAAAATCAATATATTAAATTACTTAAAATAATACCAATTAATTATAATCTAAAATCAGAATTAGAAAAAAAATCAATTTTAAATTCTTATAAAATTTTTTTAAAAACATGTAATTTTAATATCCAAATTTTAATTCAAAGTAGTAAAGAAAATATAGACAAAAATATTTTAAATATTCAAAAAAATATCCAAAAAAAAGAAAATAAATATTTAAAAAAAATATCAGAAGATTATATAGAATATATTCATGGAATTAATGCAAAGAAAAAATCGTCTTCTAAAAATTTTTTTATTATTATTTCTAAAGAAATTTTAAAAGAACAAAATTCACAAGAATCATTTGAAATGATAAAAAGTGATTTAAAAGAAAAATATTTTAAAATAAAAGAATGCTTATCTCGATGTGGAAATTCAGTATTTGAAGTTAATACAAAAGAAGAAACACTAAAAATCATAAATATTTTTTTAAATACAAGAAAAGAAATAAAATAAAAAAGGAGGAAAAAAAATAAAAAAAAATAATAGAAAAAAATTAGAATTTATTGACGGGACATTTGGAGATAAAGATCAGATAGCTCCTTCTTATATTAATTTAGAAAATCCTAAATATATAGAAATAGATAACTTATATTATTCAAGTCTAATGGTAGTTAATTATTATAGAGAACAAACTGATATTTTATTGAAAAGTTTAATTGAAACAAATATCAATATGAATATATCAATTTTTTATGAAAAGCAAGATAGTTATAAAACAATAAAAGATTTAACCTATCATATAGGAAATGTAGGATTAGAGTTAAAAGAAAGCAGTCCAAACAGACAAGATATAGATATAGCTGCATTTACTTATCAAGATGCTAAATATATTAGAAAAGAAATACAAGTGAATAATGAAGATATTTATTTTTTATACATTTATATTATTGTATATGCAGAAAATATAAAAGAATTAGAATATTATTTAAATAAAATAGAGGGAATTACACAAAGTAAAGGAATGCAAACAAGAAGAGCAAATTTTAGGCAGGAAGAAGCTTTTATTGGATGTTTACCAGTTATGGAAAATCCATTATTATTAAAACAATCAACAAAAAGAAATATTTTAACATCTGGACTAGTATCAACTTATCCATTTATTTCTTCTACTATTTTTGATGAAGAAGGTATTTTTATTGGAAGTAATATTTATAATAATTCGCTTGTCTTTATTGATAGATATAATACTAGTAAGTATAAAAATGCTAATATATGTATTTTTGGGACAAGTGGTGCAGGAAAATCTTTTTATACTAAATTATTAATATTAAGATATCAATTATTAGGAATTAAACAATACATTTTAGATCCAGAAAGAGAATATACTAACTTATGTAAAGAATTAAAAGGAACACAAATAAAAATAGGACCAAATTCTAATACATATATTAATATTTTAGATATTAGAAAAGAAAGCATAGAAGAAGGAGAAAGTGGTTATTTAGCAACTAAAATAAGTAAATTAATTGGATTTTTTAATTTAATATTTAATGGATTAAATGAAGAAGAAAAAGCTTTATTAGAAGAAAAACTAATAGAAACTTATAAAATAAAAAATATTACTTTTAATGATGATAGTTTGTATAAAAAAAATAGTGAAAAAATATTAGGAAGAGAATTTAAAAATTCTAAAGATATGCCACTATTAGAAGACTTATACCATGTGTTAGAAAAAGATGAAAAAACAAAAAAATTTAAAATAAAATTAATTCCTTTCGTAAAAGGTTCTATGAAATTTTTTAATAATTATACTAATATAGAATTAGATAATAATTTAATTATTGCAGATGTTTATGATTTAGGAGAAGAAAATTTAAAATATGGAATGTATTTATTTACAGATAT
>CANQZU010000056.1 GCA_947628415.1 uncultured Clostridia bacterium
TGTCCAGCATCAATTACAATTACTTTGCCAGAAACTGGTGTTGCTGCAGTTTGCAAAGTATTTGTTTGTGTTAAATTATCAGTTTGCAATATCTCTTTTTTATCTGCTATTTGAAAAATAAATGCTAAAATTCCTACTAATATGCAAGATAATATGATTTTTATTCTTTTTTTATTAATGATTACCATATAAAAACTCCTAATATTAATATTTATTACTATTTATATTAGGAGTTTTTTCTTTTTATTCCTTTATTTTCTTCTATCTACTGCATAACTACTTCCCATAACAGATTTAGCTGCATGTTTTACTTGTGCCCCTATTTCCCCAATTTCCAAAATGTTATTAAATCTTCCTACATCTGCTACAACTACTCCTATTGATAAAGAAGTTAATGGAAATTGTTCAATAATTCCTTTTCGATTAGCTACTTCAATATAACCTTTTTCAATATCATTATCTGTAAAATATCTTTCTACATTATGGTCAAAATATGCTAATATACTTTGACACAATTTTTCACAATTATTTCCTGGTATTAAAGCGACAAAATCATCTCCGACCAATGTGTCCAATAAAAGTATCTGACATACCACTCTCATGAATGCATTTAGTAATAGTATCTGCTGTAAACTCTATAATTTGATCTCCCTTTAAAAATCCATATACATCATTATAAGCCTTAAAATTATCTAAATCTAAATACAACACGCAAAATGGTTCTTTTCTTAAAATTCTCTTTTTTAGTTCTGCATGAATTTGTACATTTCCAGGTAATCCAGTTAACGGACTCATTCTTCTATTGGTAGAAAGTAAACGATTTAAATTTTTTACGGTATAATATAAATATTGCTCATCAACTGGTTTTTTAATAAAGTATTCAATAGATTCTTGTAATATCTTTAATCTATGTTCTCTATCTCCTTTAGAAGATACCACAATTACTGGTGTTATAGTATTATCTTCATCTTTTCTTATTTTTTTGCATAAGTCTACTACATCACGGTCTATAGCATCTTCATTAATAACAATTAATGATGGTATATTTTTTAAGGCAATATCAATTTGTTCTGTTTTTACACTAGTAAATTGATATTCTGGATCATTTTTAAATAATTCTCTAAAAATTACGATAGAAGCATCATCATCGTCAATTATATAAACATCTTGTACCATGCTATTTTCCTTTCTCTAATATTTTTCTCCATTATATACAAAAAGACTTGATTATTTCAAGTCTTTTTCTTTGTTTTTTACTCTTTTTTTTCTTAACTCAATTTTTTGATTTAATATTTGTGTAATTTCGTTGGTATTAATAGCAGGAAATGCTTTCTTTAATCGATATACATTTTTGTACAATCGTAAAATTGTTTTGTTTCTCTTTTTTTTCAAAATTTCTATCATATGTTGTATATTCTCTGTTGTCGTTACTTTTTCTTCTTTTTCTTTCTTTAATTTTTTAATTTCTTTCAATTTTTCTTTGATTTCTTTGTTAATACTTTCAATTCTTTCTAGTGTGATTTTAATATTTTTTACACGAATAATACTTGTAATCATATCTACTAAAAAAACAATAAATAAAATAATTACCACATAACTTAATATTGTAACATCTATTTTAGCTATTATTTTTTGTATGAAAGGATGAATGTATTTAACAAATGCTACACCTAAAAATCCCCAGCAAATTGAGTTTGTTAAACAAATTCTTCCTTGAAAATTGATTTTATGATTAGAATAATCCCAATATTTCGTATGAAATATTTTTTCTAATACTACTCCCACTAAATATTCCCATGCTGTTAATAAAATAACAGATATGATAAACAGTAAGAATGGTTTATTCTCAAACCCCTCTAGAAATAGAAACATTATAATAGCACCAATTCCATAAATAGGACAGAAAGTTCCTCTTAAAAAACCTGTATTAATCCATTTCTTTTCACAAATAGATCTAAAAATTGATTCCATTACCCATCCTAAAAAGGAATATAATATAAAATACGTTATTAATTCAATTAGGTTAATATTCATTATTTTCCCCTTATTTATTTACAAATCCTTTAAATGTTTCGCTTACATCGTTTTCATTGTAAACTGTTACTTCTATATCATTTCTTCCTTCTACTAATCCATAAGCATATTCAAATTCTTTTCTATCTTCTAAATCATATACTCTTGCTAAATCTAGAATATATTTTGTTCCATTTACTATAAATTCTACTTTCTTGATTCCTTGATCATCAGACGCTGTAATAATAAAATTACTAGATCCATCTGTTGTTACATTTAATTTTGGTTTCGTAACTCCGTTTACTTCTTGTTTTTTTGTTTCTGTTTTATTGTTTTCATCTACTACAATAACTGTTAATGTATGTAATCCTTTTGGTATCTCTATTATTTGTTCTTTAGAAGTATCGTTAATATCTACTTTAGTTTCTTCTTCTTCATCCCATCTATAAGTCATATATAATAGTTGTTCTTTTCCATCTACTGCAACTTTTATATTATTTCCCTCTGCTGTAATATCAATATTTATATCACCTTTTACTGTATATACTTTTTTATATTCAATTTCTTGTCCATTTGCATCACTAGCATAAACATTTAAAGTATTGGTTCCTGTTGGTAATTGAATTGGTGTTTCTACCTGTTTTCTACCATTTACTTGTACTTGAGTTGGTTCTTCTTCGTTCCAATAATAATATACTTTGTCAATTGCCTTATCATGTGTAACTCTTAATAAAACGTCTGTCTCAGTTGTTTGTTCAACATAGATAACTGGTTTCGTATTTGTAATTTTTTGAGCGGATTCTTTATACATAGAATAAGAACCTGTCCCTATTAAAAATATTCCAAATATTAATAGCACAATTGAAAAAAATTTTAAAATGATATTTATTTCTAATGGTGCACTATTTCTTATTTTGTTTTTTTTCATTTTTTGATTTTTGGTATTATCTACACTTAATATTTGATTCAACTGTTTCACCTCTTGTTTATTATAACATATCGATTTTTGCTTGTAAATGCTTTAAAAAATTTTTTAAAATCTGTTTACATACGTATTTTCTCCTTTATTTACTTTGAATAATTACATTGAAATATTTCTAAAGCATTTAAAAAACCGTTGATTTTCAACGGTTTTATTATTATTTTTACAATTAGTTTTGTGCATATGGTAAAATAGCAATATGTCTTGCTCTTTTTACAGCTGTTGTAATATCTCTTTGATGTTTTGCACAAGCACCAGTTGTTCTTCTTGGTAAAATTTTTCCTTTATCATTGATAAATTTCTTTAATTGTTCTGGATTTTTATAATCTAATACAAAGTTTTTATCACTGCATAATACGCATACTTTTTTTCTTTGTTTTCTAAATCTTGGATTATAATCTTCATCATAATTTTTATTATTGTTTCTTTTATTTTGTTTTTTATCTGCCATTTTTTTCATTCCCCCTTCTTGACTTTTTTAAAATGGTAAGTCATCGCTAGAAGACATTTCGAAATCTGAACCCATATTACCAGGTGCTGTATCTCCAAATGTATTTTCAAAAGAATTAGAATTTGCTTCTCCATCTCTTTTGCTATCTGCAAAATAGGCTTCTTCTGCTACTACTTCTGTCACATAGTGTTTATTTCCTTGGTCATCGTCCCAAGTTCTTGTTTGTATTCTTCCGATAATACCTACTTGTTGACCTTTCTTAAAGTATTTACTACAAAATTCTCCTAGTTTGCTCCATGCTACTATATTTATAAAATCTGCTTGTCTTTCCTCTCCTTGTCTTACAAACCTTCTGTTTACAGCTAAACTAAAAGAAGCTACTAAAGTATTGTTCGTTTGTGTGTATCTTGTTTCAGGATCTCTTGTTAATCTTCCCATTAATATTACTTTGTTCATTTTTTATCACCTTTCTTTACTCTAAATAAAGGCCCCTACTTTATTTGACTTTGTTTTTTATTCGTTGTTACGAACTATTTTTTTACGACGATAAATTTCATTATATCATCTGTGATTCTATAAACTCTTTCTAGTTCTTGTATAGAATCTGGTTTTGCTTCAAAGTTGAATAATAGATAAGTGCCTTCACTAAATTTATTAATGTTATAAGCTAATTTTTTCTTACCCATGTTTTCTACTGATTCAACTTTTCCATTTTCATTGATTAGTCCTGTAAATTTCTCCTCTAAAGCTTTTAATCCAGCTTCATCGACATTAGGATTAACAATGATAATACTTTCGTATTTATTCATTATTTTCACCTCCCTTTGGATTGATAACCTACATTTTCTGTAAGTAGAGATTCAAAAATAGCTATGCCACTTTTGAAGCACAGCTATTTTATCATATTTTTTTTTATTTTGCAAGTTATTTTACAAGAAATTCTCTTATAATATTAATATCTTCATAAGTAGTAATTTTTATATTAGTATAATCCCCTTCTATAATTTTTACTGGTTCTTTCTTTTTTTCTAGTAACATACAATCATCAGTCACTTCTTCTGTTTGATACTCATTATGAGCTTCTAATAATGTTTTTCGGTCAAAACATTGTGGAGTTTGGATAATCCATGTATTACTTCTTTTTGTTGTGTATGTAATAATGTTATTTTCATCTGTTATTTTTATAGTATCTTTAGACGGAACACCAATTGTTACCCCTTTTAATTGTTTCATACTTTCGATGCATTGATTAATATATTTTTGCTTAATAGCTGGCCTTGCTCCATCATGAATGATAACAATATCTGATTTGGTTTTTTGAATACAATGATATACAGTTTCTTGTCTTGTCTTTCCTCCTATAACAATTTGAATTGGTTTTTTTATTTTTTCTTCTTGTACAATATTTTCAATGACCGATATTTCTTCTGTTTTTGCTCCAATGATAATATCATCTACATATTGATTTTTATCAAAAGCCTGTAAACTATATGATAATACTGTCTTTCCATTTACCTCTTCAAAATTCTTATTTCTATTTTGACCATATCTTGTACTATTTCCTGCAACTAATATAATAGCTGTTACTGTTTTTTCTTCTAACATACTTTACCCCTTTCTTCTATTATAAGAAGTTGTTATATACGTTTCATATTTATTTTTTAATTTTTGATAGGCTTGTTTTGCTTCTTGTTTAGTTTGAAATATTCCATAAGCACAAGAGCCTGAACCTGTCATTAAACTTCCGTATCGCTCCTTGTTGGAGAAGTTCTTTTTTTATTTTTTCTATTATTTCCTTATTCGGGATAACTTCTTCAAAGCGATTATATAAATTTCTAGATAATAGGTCTAATTTATTTTTCTCCAATGCTTCAATTACTTCTTTACTATTGTGAAATATCATTGTTTTATTTTGTTGGTCAATTCTTTGATACATTTGCCTTGTATTGCAAGACATTTTAGGTTTAATAATTATGATGTAATATTTAAAAGTAGTAGAAATAGGTGTTATAATATCTCCAATTCCTTGTGCCATAATAGCTTGGTTATAAAAACAAGGAATAACATCTGCGCCTAATTTTTTCCCAATTGTTTCAATTTCTGTTTTAGATAATTTTAACTCAAATAATCGATTCATAGCTAAAAGAAAGCTTGCACCATCTGTACTTCCTCCTGCTAATCCTGCTTGCATAGGGATTTTTTTATTCAATATTACATGAACTCCCGTAATATTTTTATATTTTTCTTTTAGTATATGATAAGCTTTATATATAATATTTTCTTGGTTGTTTAATTCATTTATATTTGTTTGTATCTCTAATTTATTTGTTTTTGTTTTTTCAATCCATAATTCATCATACAAATTAATCTTTTGAAAAACAGATTCAATATTGTGATATCCATCTTCTCTTTTTTCTAATACTTCTAAACTTAAATTAACTTTTGCTCTTGCTTTAGTATAAACTTTTTCCATTTTATTCTCCTATTCTACTGTAATACAAGCAAATACACTAATTCCATTTCCCTTTCCAAATTCAGTTAATCCCTCTCCTGTCGTTGCCGTAATTCCCACATTATTTTCTTGAATTTGCAAAATATCAGCTATATGTTTTCTCATTTCTTCTACTTTTGGATTAATTTTAGGAATTTGACATTCAATCGATATTGACACATGAGCAATTTTTTCTTTTAAATACTTTAAAGCTTCTTTTAAATATTCTTCACTATCTTTTTTTCCACTTCTACACATTTCATCAGAAATATTCCCTAATATATTTTTACAAGTAATTCCTGAAATAGCATTAGTAAGTGCATGTAAAACTACATCTCCATCGCTATTGGCTAATAAAGAAAAATCTTCTTCAAATTCAATTCCTCCTAATATTAGTTTTTTTTCTTTGTTTTCATAGTCAATTTTATGACTATCCTGACCAATAGATACTTTCATAAAATTCCCCTCCTATGCTGTTATTTTATCATCCTTTTATGTTCCTTGCAAGTATTAGACTATTATTATATTATTATTGACCTTTTCTTTAGTTTGTCATATAATGTCGTAAAAGGGGATGGATTTTAATGAATTTAATTTATATCATAGAATTTTTAATATTTATTTTTATATTCTTTTTAGCCCTTTTTTTATTAAAGATAAAAAAATATAAAAAAATAGGCACACCACTTTTTCTTCTTGTTATTATCTTTATCATTTGTCTTGGTATCACTTTTTGCTTTGAAAAGCCGCAAATAGTACTTACCCCAGAAAATACAATTTTAGAAGCTAAAGTTGATCATTCCATTAAAACTCCTTTTGCTTATTATCACTTTCAAGATGTCACAAAACAAGTTGAAGTAGTTGGTACAGTCGATTATAATCATATTGGTAGTTACGAAATCACATATAAAATACCTACACTTTTTGGAGAATATACTCAAGTACAAGTTATTGATGTAGTTGATACTACACCTCCAGAACTTACTTTAGAAGGAGATATCAATTATAAACAATCATATTCAAAAGAATATGAAGAACCTGGTTATTCAGCCATTGATACTTATGATGAAAATTTGACTGAAAAAGTTAAAATAACAAAGGAAATCATTAGCGATACGCAAACAAATATTACCTATACAGTTTCTGATAATAGTGGAAATATAGCAACTAAAACTAGAGTAGTTACTATTGTAGATGATATTCCACCTAAAATTACTTTAAATGGTAGCAGTAATATGACTTTGTTAGTTGGTACAACCTATACTGAAAAAGGTGCCAAAGCAATAGATGAAAAAGATGGTGATTTAACTTCTGCTATTCAAATAGAAGGTAGTGTAAATACTTCTAAAGAAGGAGATTATACTATTTCTTATAAGGTATCTGATTCTAAAGGAAATGAAGCTTCTCAAAAAAGGAATGTATCAGTGGTAAAAGAACAATTAAAAGCTCGAATGGGAGAAGATGGTGAACCTGGTGTTATCTATTTAACATTTGATGATGGTCCTAGTAGTAGCATTACTCCAAAAATTTTAGATATTTTAAAACAAAAAAATGTTAAAGCTACTTTCTTTATCCTAAATTATAATGCTACTGGAGAAGCTTTGGTAAAAAGAGAAGTAGCAGAAGGTCATACTGTAGCTATTCATGGATACTCTCACGATTACAACAGCATCTATCAATCTGTAGATAGTTATATGAACAACATTACTAAATTACGAGAAAAAATAAAAGCATCTACTGGATATGATGCTACTATTACAAGGTTTCCTGGAGGTAGCTCAAATACAGTAAGTAAATTTAATCCTGGTATTATGACAAAACTTTGCAAAGAAGTGGTTGCTCGTGGATATAAATATTTTGATTGGAATGTTTCTTCTGGTGATGCAGGTGATGTAAAAACTTCTCAAGCTGTTTATAATAACGTTACTAAAGGTTTAAGCAAATCACGTGCTAATGTTGTTTTAATGCATGACTTTAGCGGTAATACCAAAACTTTAAATGCCCTTAGCTCCATTATAGACTTTGGAATTAGTCATGGTTATACTTTTAAAAATATTACAAAAAATACACCAATGGTAACACATAAACCAAATAATTAGAAAA
>CANQZU010000057.1 GCA_947628415.1 uncultured Clostridia bacterium
TTGTTTATTTTTAAATAAGTTATCTGGATTATATTTTTCTGATAATTCTTTTTGATACTTATTTTCATTATCATCGAAAATAGTATTTAATCTTTCTTTTTCGTTATTATCACAACACCAATAATTTAAATGTAATAATGCAATCATTGCAATTGCTTCATCTGAAATATTTTGATTTTCAATCGGAATGTCATAACTATATGTAGGTGTATATTCTTTTGATTTTTCATTTTCAATCAAATCTCTTAACTTTTTTGGTATTTTATTTCTATCTTCTTCCAAAAGGATATTCAAAAATGAACTTACTTCCGAATAAGTATTTTTTACTTTTTCATTCGTCATATTTTTCTCCCTCTTCTTTATATACTTGTGGATTTTCTTTATCTCTATTTGATGTACGAATATTCTCACTAGCTTTTTGTAATTGTCCTCTTCGTATTTTTCTATTAAAATATATTCCTTCTAATGAGCTATTTAAAACTGCTCCAGCTCTAGATCCCACCATAGCATATTGTATGGCTTTTTTTAATGGATCCATGCCTACTGAATTGCTTTTTGTTTCTTCTTCACCCCATTTTCTCATTGCATCGGCTATTGGTGTTTGACTTTCTTGTTGTTTTATTTCAAACCCATTTTCATCGTAATATTTTATTTCAGGCATTCCTGTTATTTTTCTAAAATATCTCTCCACTCCGTCAAGAGATTCAACATAGTCTTGTATTCTTTTCATAACATCTTGAGAAAAACAAGGATCATAATATTCGTCTGAATTTTTTTGTGCATATTGTTCGGTTTCTTTACTTTTATCCATAATCAAAGGTATTTTGCTTGTAGTTATTAATCCACCACTTAACAAATCATCAAAGTTAACTTTATATCCTGCCTCAAAAAATACTCTTGTAATAATTGCAGCATTTCTTATATTCATTCTTCCTAAACGTAAATTTTTCATTCCTTCTGGATTTTCACAAAATTGCTCATATATAGTTTGAAAATCTGCAGATAAATCCAACGGCATATCAATAACATATGTGTCAGCTAGATGTTTTAATAGTTTTACTCTGATTTCGTAGTCTCTTTTTTCTAAATCAGCTTCATTCATTGTTTGATTTTTATCTTTTAATGGAGAATATTCCTTTCCTGTTGGGAATTGGTCTGATTGTAATAATTCAAAAAGTTTTCCAGATATTTCTTTACCGAAATTGTCTCTGCAAGTAATAAGTGCAACATCATTATTATTTTTTATAGAATAAATTTTTTTATTAAATTCTTCAATTCTTGTTTTGACATCTTTTCTTTCAGTATCATTAGTAAATTGTTCACCAATACGAGTTATTAAATCATTTATAAATTGTGTAAGTTGCTCTGTAGAGCAATTCGGATTGTTCGCAAAATATTCTGTTAAAGTTAATTGTATATCAAGATCATAATCGTCATCTGAATGCTCTTTTGCAAATTGCATCATTTCATCTCTCAAACTCATTTTCTATCTAACCTTTCTTTTTTATTCTCAATTATAATTTATTTAAATAAATTGTATCATAAAACAAAAAAATAAACAACGTTTTTTTA
The DNA here is from genome assembly GCA_947628415.1 of uncultured Clostridia bacterium. Taxonomy (GTDB): domain Bacteria; phylum Bacillota; class Clostridia; order TANB77; family CAG-508; genus CAG-269. The sequence goes on from CANQZU010000057.1 coordinate 1,573, forward strand.
TTAAAACCATTTGACAATTCTATTTTTTCGTATTACTATATAAATATCTTAAGAAGTGACTAAAGTTCTGCAGAAGTCATATAGTTATAAAGAGATGCAATGGAAGAAGGCATCTCTTTTGTTTTACAAAAATAAACTTTTAGCATAATTCTTAAAATCTCATTAAATCACAGGTGATTGCTTGTCCTAAATTTGTTGGTAACTTTTGCTATACTTCATGTGAGGAATTACTATCAACACTTAATCCTAAAAGTTCTGTATTCAAATTTTTAAAGTATGTATGAGCTCTTGTAAAAGCAATCATTTCTGTCGTGCACACTGGAGTAAAATCTCCGTGGATGTGAAAAAAGTACAAGCCACTTTCCTTTATAATCATTTAAAGCTATATTGCCAAATGTACTATTTGCTTCAAAATTTGGTGCTTTTTGACCTATTTTTACATTACCATTTGTTAATAATTCATAATCCATAAAAAATAAACTCCTCTCAATTTTTGTATATTGTATGAGAAGAGTTTATTTAAAGTTCCTATTTTTTTCAATTAATTCACGTATTTCCCTTATTTTAATAAACCATTCCTGCAATTAGAAATGGATTTTGTGGAACCAATGCAATTAAATTTGAAATATCTTTTCTATTTAAAGTTTTTATATCTTTAGAATCTATTTTTTATTTTTAAATTTATTTGAAACTTTCTTGCATAACTTGATGCACTTGCTCTTTCAATTTTTCTACACTATCTTTTTTGTTTTCATTTTTATTTTTATATGTTATTGGTTCTAATATTTTTACTGTAACATCATTTTTACTTTTAAATATTTTTCTTATCCCTTTTGGTTTTCTAAATGTAATCACTATAGGAATAACTGGAACATTGTTTCTAATTGCAAAGTCAAATGCTCCGCTCTTAAAGTTCCTTATTTTTTCATAATATGGCCATAAAGCTTTTTCTGGATAAAAATGTATGATTCTACCATTCTTTAAAGCTTCATCTAATTGCTTTACAAAAAATTTTTTATTGCTAATTTCAGTAGGAATAGGTACTGCTCTTAATAATTTAATTAATTTTCTTACAAATGGAATTTCAAAGCTTCCTTTTCTTGTAGTAAAATAGATTTTTTTAAATCCAAATGCTAATCCTATCATAGTACAGTCTAAAATCAAAACATGATTGGATACACTAATTGCTCCTGTTTGCAAATTTTTTATATTTTCTTTTCCTTCTATTTTTAAACCATATATTATCTTATTTAAAATTGTTAAAACTGGAAAAGCTATTATATAATATAATAAATTAGAAAAAAATGAAAAAATTTTCCCCTCTTTTATGTATTGATATTGCTCATCTATATTTAACTCTAAAGGTTCATACATATAAATTACATCATCGTTTTCATTTTGCATTCTTTTTTCTACATTTTCTTTAACTAACAATTCTTTCACCGCATATTACCTCTATTTAATTCTTTCATCACAATATCTGCTATTTTTTCACGGGCATCTCCTATTATATATTTTTCTTGATTTTCAATAATTTTATTTTGTAATGCTTTATTTTCTATTAATTTCTTTGTATTATTTATTACTTGTTCCATATTGTCGCATTTTATAGACATTTGCCTTTCAGCAAAAAAATCTGCATTATTATTTTCACATCCTGGTATGGGCATGATATGAATAAGTGGCTTTCTCATTGTTGCAATCTCTGTTGTTGTTAAACCACCTGGTTTACTAAGAATCACTTCACTAATTGCCATATATTTTTCCAATTCATTTGTGTATGGTAGTATAATCATTCTATTATTATTTTTATATTCATTATTAAGTATTTCAATTAATTTATGATTATTCCCGCAAGAAACAATTAAAACATGATCTTTTACATTTTCTAATAATTTTTTAGTAATTTCCTTTACATTACCAAATCCCATACTTCCATTTAGAATTAAGATATATTTTTTATCAAAATCTAAATTTAATTGCTTTTTTATTTCTTTCCTATTATATTTTTCTTTAAATTGTTTTCTAACAGGTATCCCTAATGGCAATAATTTTTGTTTTTTTATTCCTTTTTCTAAAAAATTCTCTTCTAATTCTTTGCTTGGAATAACAAAATAGTCTGGATTGGTTTCTTCCCAAAATGGTATACTTACGTAGTCTGTCGCAACTTGCAAGAAATGAATATGATGTTCTTTTTTTATCGCAGTTAATGCTTGAGCCGCAAATAAATGAGTCGTTATGATAAATGAATAGTGATTTTCTTTAATATAGGTATAAAGTTTTTTCTTATTTAGTCTATTGAAAAAGTATACAGGTGATTTTAATCTTGTTTTCTCATAAATTTTTCCTAAATGATACACTCTTTTAAATACTTTTCCATTTTTTTTGGTAGATTTTATATATAAGTTATTAACCCCATCTTTTAATTTTGGATTAATAATTTCTAAATATTCTTTAAAATCTGTTTTTACTCCTCTTGCTAGCAATTCTTCTTGTATTGCTTTTGCTGCTGTATTATGACCTCCTCCTGTTCCACATGATAAAATTAAAACCTTTTTACTGTTATTATTTTGTTCGTCTAATAGTTTATAATAAAAGCGTCCCAATTTTCCTATATATCCATTATTCCATGGTTTATTTCTACCAAAATAATGAATAATTACAGTATTTTTACAAATCCATTTCATCCCTATCTTTTGATTTGGATTATTTAAATTATAGTAATTTAAATTTCTATCTCCTAAATTATATTTCAAATCATCAACTAGTTTTATTTTATTACCAGATATTGCACTAATTATATCTTGGTCAGGTAAAATCAATTTTTTCTTATTTTTTTGTATAAAATCTATTACTTTTCTTTCAATTTTTATTTTTCTTAATTCTTCTAAATTCATTAAAAGAACACCAGTATTTATATATGGCTCATTTTTTTCCATTCCTAACCTTATTTCATTAAATTTATGTAACATTTTTCTTATGTGTGTTGTTGCAATGAAATAATTTCCTTCAAAATCCATATGATATAATTCGTCTAATTTATTAATAACTAGTGTATCAGAGTCTAAATATAAAATTCTATCTATATCACTTGGTAGATATTTTGCTGCAAAAATCCTAAAATATATTTCTACTGGATATCTTTCCTCATATACTGGTAATTCACTAATTTCTTCTTCATTAATTTTTATGTCATTTATATAAAATTTTTCTAAATTTAGTCCTTTTTCTATTTCTTTAATTTGTTTTTTATTTAAATCTCTATTCAAAATATATACATTAAACTTTTCATCTCTATTCGATTTTTGTATAGAATTTAATAAAATGTTTAATTGGTTTATATATTGAGCATTAATTGTTATTAGTATATTCATTTTTCCCCTCTTATTAGTGTTAATATTATAATATTTATTTTTCATTTTTTTATATTACAATTTGTTAATAATTCATAATCTATAAAAAATAAACTCCTCTCAATTTTTGTATATTATATTAGAAAAGTTTATTTAATGTGAAATATTATTTTATTTTTAAATAATTAGCTAAAATCAATCATATATTTTAGAATAATTTTTTTATCTCTAATAAATCTTTTATTTGATAATCAGGTATAATACTGCTATTACTGTTTTTATTATATGGATTATACCAAATGGTTTTTATATTAGCATTTTGTGCTCCTTTAATATCTTTCTCTAAACTATCTCCTATCATTATAACTTCATCAGATGTTAAATTTGCTTTTTCTAGCAAAATATCAAAAATCTTGCTATTTGGTTTAGATACTCCTACTTGTTCTGAAATATAATTGTGTCATCAGCATCAAAAATCATAGCTTTTATGTATTCCAACATAGCTTTTCTCCTTATTATATTGCTATGCTAACATATTTTTCTATGTATGTCAAATAAGTAATTTATGTATCTTCATTTATTAGTTCTATAAAAAATGAACTAAAACTCTATTCTTTTCTAAAAAAATATGTTATAATCCTTATCATAAAAGGAGTAATATTATGGCATTTGATGGTATTGTAACAAAAGCAATAGCTTCTGAATTACAGCCACTTTGTGGTGCAAGAATTGATAAAATATTTCAGCCTAACAAAAATACAATTTTATTAGGCTTTTATTTGCATAATTCTAACTATCTATTGAATATTTGTATAGATCCTCAAAACTACAGAATTAATCTAACCACTCATCCAAAATCCAATCCAAAGATAGCACCTAATTTCTGTATGGTTCTTCGTAAACATTTATTAGGTTTACATATTAAAAATATTATTACATATAATTTAGAAAGAATAGTTACAATTGATTTTGAAGGTTTCGATGAAGTAGATGATATTATTTCAAAACGATTAATCGTTGAATTAATGGGAAAACATTGTAATATCATTTTATTAGATGAGCAAAATATAATTATTGACAGTTTAAGACATATTTATAAAGAAGACTCTACTAGAACTATTTTACCTCATACAAAATATAATTATCCTACTGTTGAAAAATATAATTTTTTGAATTGCTTATCTTTTCAAGACTTTTATCAGAAATTTTCTTTAAGTGGTTCCAATTCCATAAGTGATGTTTTTAATGGTATTAGTAAATCATTTGTTTTAGCTTCGATGGATTATCTTGGCATCAATACACTTAATTTATTAACTTTAGAAAATCTATACAATTATATTCAAAAAATCATTTATAGAACTGATAGTGGTTTATTAGATTTCCAAATTATTCAATCAAAGAAAAAAGACTATGTTTTGAGAGAAAGTAATATTTCCACACCTTTTCACTTGAACTTTTTTTTAGATGATTTTTATAATCAAAAAGAAACACTAGATGATTTTTATAATTATCGTGATAGTGTTTTAAAAAAAATATTAGAACTTTTAAAAAAATATCAAAAGCGCCTTTACCATATTGATGAAAAATTACGTTCTTGTGAAAATATGGAACAATATCAATTATATGGGGAACTTATTACAGCTAATTTATACCAAATAAAAGATGAAAAAATAAAAGAAATTACTTTAAAGAATTACTATACAAATCAAAATATTCTTATCCCTTTAGATGATAAATATACACCTAGTACAAATGCAAAACTTTTTTTTAAAAAATATCATAAATTAAAAAATACTTTGGAAATTGTTACAAAGCAAAAAGAAGAAACACTTTTGCAATTAAACTATTTAGAAAGTATTATCTATGAATTAGAAAATTCTCATTCGATTATTGAAGTTTCAGAAATTTATGAAGAAATTATTGAAAATCTATTTCCAACAGAAAATATGCAGATGTATAAAGGAAAAACAAAAGAAAAGATAAGGAAATCATCACTTACAAAAAATAAACTAGTTTCTTTTAATCCAATTAAATATACAATTGACGGTTATACTTTATTAATAGGAAGAAACAATAAAGAAAATGATTATTTAACTTTGAAATATGCAAAGAAAACAGACTTATGGTTTCACACAAAAGATATTCATGGCAGTCATGGAATTTTACAATTAGATAGTAAAAACTTTCCTGATAATTCTATTTTAATAAAATGTTGTGAAATAGTGGCATATCATAGTAAAGCAAAGTATTCTTCCAATGTACCTGTTGATATTTGTGAAACAAAATATGTAAAAAAGCCAAATGGTGCTAAACCTGGTATGGTAATTTATACTAATAATAAAACCTTTTATGTCCAACCTAGAAATAAATAAAGGCTACTTTTAGTAGCCTATTTTTGTATATGTTCAACAATTTCAATTTTATAACTTTCGACATTTTTTATTTTAAATAATAATTCAAATGGCTGTGTTGTATTTTCATCTGATTTTTGAATTTCTATGTATTGTGTATTTAACAATATACCTCTTTTAGAATATAATTCAATTTTTAAGTCTTTATTTTGTATTTCTTCAATATTCTTAATAATTCCTCTAATTCGACCATCAATATGTGTTGCCTGTGCTTGATAAACTTCAATTTGAGAATTGGTATCTTCTCTTTTTATATCTTTGTAAATTGAATTTGTACTTACATGAATTAAAAATTCTGAAAGTATAAAAATCCCTATTATCATCAATAGATATATTAAAAATTGTTTCATGTGATCCATTTTTGATTTCTCCATTCTATTTTAACTTTTTATATTATACCAAATTTTTCTTGTTATTTCAAGCTTTCTAGTTTCATT
>CANQZU010000058.1 GCA_947628415.1 uncultured Clostridia bacterium
GAAGGTATTACAGAATAATACCCAATTGTATTTTCTTCGTTCATTTTTCCTCCTTATATTTAATAAGCAAATTTTTACTCAATAAAAAAAACTACCTACAAAAATTTGTAAGTAGTTTATAAAAATATTTAATTTATTTGCCCTAAAAATCAATTTTAAGGTACTTTTATATCAATAGTATGGTCTCTTCTATTATATCTAACTAGCATCTAACAAAAATGCAATATTTTTGAAAATTTAATAAATTTTTAAATTCATTTAGACAACTAAAAATTTTAAATATTGGTATGAGAAACACTAGAAAATACAGCATTTTAACTAATGCTAATAAACAATAAATATTTATAAGTATAAAATAGAGCAAAGTACTGTAAATCTGTTCTCATTTGAGTACGATGGTTCGAATCCATCCCTGCCCACCATTAGTATTATCAAGGCTTTTAAGGTTTTGGTAATATTTTTGTTTTACATTTGTATCTAAATGTGCATAAATATTTGCAGTAGTGTTAAAATTAGAATGTCCAAGCCAAGCTTGAATTTCTTTTAAAGATATTCCTCTTGCTAATAATAAACTTGCACAACTATGCCTTAAATCGTGAAATCTAATTATTTTTAAATTAGCATTTTTTAGTAATCTTTTAAAATGTTTTGTTATAAAATCAGGTGTTATTATATTACCTAAGTTATCTACACATAAATAATTTTCATATTTTAAGTTATAACTTTTCTTGTATAATTTTTTATTGCTTTCTTGTATTTGTTTAAACTTTTTTAAAATTTCAGTTACTTCTGGAACTAGAGGGAGTGTCCTATAACTTGTTTTATTTTTCGTTTTGTTTTTTCCTACTATTTGTCTTTGTCCTTTAATACTAACTTGTACTAGAGTATGTTTTATTGTAATAGTATTATTTTCAAAATCAATAGCATCCCATTTTAAACCAGCAACTTCACTTCTACGAAGTCCATAAAAAGCTGTAATAAAAATAATTAATTCTAATGGATCTCCTTTTGATTTTTCAAAAAGGATGTTTAATTCACTTTCATTATAAAAACTACCGATAAATTGTTGCATTTTAGGTCTTTGTACTTTGTCAGCAGGATTTGTATCATATCCATTTTAAAAGCATAATCTAATGATTTACGAATAACTGCATGATAATGTATAACTGTATTACTACTTAAATTATTATTTAACATAGATGAGTAGAAATCTTGTATATGTATAGGTTGTAATTCTTTTCGTATTTCTTCTGCTTTTTGCATAGCTAATTTTTTATTTCCTCTTATTGCAAGTCCAGTAGACTTCCATTTTTGTTTTCTTTTTCCATTATTATCTTTATAATTTAAAACAACTTGATAAATTCCGTTTTTTTTCCCTTTTTTCTAAAAATTATCTTTAAGGGAACATTGTCAATGAAAGAAATGTATAAAATGAATATTCTCCTTGAAATGGCTACTTTATACCATTTCTGTAATTGACAATAGAGGAAAATTTATAATAGGAAAAGGTGGTTAGCACAGTAAAGTGATAACCACCTTAACAAAGAAAAAAGTTAAGATTTTCTACAAAATTTGAATTATGTTAATAAATATGTTATAATTTATATATAGAATTTTTTTATATAGATTTAATTCCTGTACTCACTGAATTGTGGAGGAAGTTTACCTCTTACTTTTTGGTTTTTACATATAGAACAACAAAACAGCAATAAAAGAAAATGGAGGACATTATTATGTTAAAAAAATTCGCGTTATGGTTTATTTTCTTTGGACTCAGCCTTTTAGTTGAAAGTTTCGGATGGGCAGAGCAAGGTAAGGCATTTCTCTACATTGAACTTGGATCAATTGGATTGATAATCGTTGTACTTGTTCTTATTTGCCTATTTGGAGGAACTGGAGCTTTAGAAAAGCTCGGACTGCCATTCATTTTGGTAATCATTTATGCAATAGGTGTTGTTATAGCATTATTTGCTACTTGGGGAGCTACAAAATTATTTGATGTAGATTTCTTTGTTGCTTACCAAATTATGTGTTTCGGTCAGTGCCTTTGTGGTAGCAGTTCTAAAAAAGATGACTAAAAGCTACAAAAAGAAACCTTCTTTCAAGAAATGGTTTCTTTTTGTTACTGTAAATATTCTTTGTCTAATTCTTTTCTAATATCTTCATCTTCAGCAAGTAGTTGTTCAAACGGATCAAGATGTGTGTCTGTTTCATCTTCAAATCCTATTACAAGTTTATCTTCAGGAACTTTAAATACAGAACTTACCCATGATATTAACTTTTTTACAGTATTTTTCATAGTAGATAATAATTTATCATATATATCAATATCTCTTAAAAATTTAGAGATTTCTTTTTTTAGTTTACGATTTTCTTTTTTCAATTCTTTGTATTCTTTTTCAGAGTATTCTATTAATTTTACTTGATTTGTAATTAGACTTAAATTTTTTCTTAAAAAAGAATTTTGCTCTCTAAGTTTGGAATTTTCTTTTTGTAAAGGCTTAATAAAATGCTCATTAGCATATTTAGCATGCATCATATTAGGTATTGCTTTTAGTTGTATAGGTTAAGGTACTTCGGAATTAAGGTAAGTATCAATTTCATTAAAATCAGTTAATTTTTTCAATGTTTCTATTGATACATGTTCAGAATTACCCACTTGACCTCTTTCTAAATTAAATCCTTTTTCTGTTATATATTTATAAAAACTATCTTGGAGTTCTCTGTAACTATCTTTACCTTTCCAAAATTCACTACAAGCAACTTTATCTATAACATTTTCATTTTTATCTCTTGTGTGTACTACCGAAATAAATACTAAATGCATGTGAGGAGTTTCTTCATCTAGATGTACATTTGCATTCACAAGCAATATTGCTTACAGTTTTGATTTGACCTTTTAAATGATATTCTTTTTTTATCTTATCAAATAACTTATCATAAGACATTGTCGCTTCTTTTATACTATAATTCAGATATGATTTTGTTTTATCTATATTTTTATTAGAATAATTTTTATTTTTTCTTTCGTTGTGTTTATAAATTCCTTTCAAATTTTCTCTTTTATATTTTTCATTTCTTATAATTGCATAACTCATTTTTAAAATCCTCCTTGATTAACTTTTTTGGGTAACACTTTGTAGTGTTATAACATACTACAACACTTTTTATAAAAGTGTCCGTATGGCATGGAAAATACTTTTCCCTACAACCCTTGTTTCAAAAAATGTAATAAACATTTTTTGAATATGAAACCCATATCGGTTTCATACTTCCGTTTAAGAGGCAAATAAAAATATCAATTTTCATTTGTCTTATTAATAAATTCATCAGTATTAAAATAACTTAATAATAATCGTTTTTTATTTTCATTACCTTTCATCATAATGTTAGGACTAACTTGCCAAAGACCATTTTGAATTTTTACTAAAAATTTTTGCTTTTGTAATTTCTTCATTACTTTAGCAATAGTAGTTTCAGATGTATGTGTATTTTTCTGTATTGTCTTATAAGTTCCTATAAACATATTAGTGCTAGGGTGGGTATTTTCTAAAATGTAAATCAAAATATCTACTTGTTTATTTTCTACAATTCCTAATACTGGGAGAAAATCGCTTAAATATAATTTCCAAAAATTCTTTTGACCATATACTTTTTTAGTAATTTGATCTACTTCAATAATTTTTCCAGTATCTTTATCAATTAATTCTTTTCTTTTTGTACCAATTAATGTGTTTGTTTTTTCTATATATTCAATTCTTTTCATTGTAAAAACCTCCATAAATCTAAAATAAAAAACACTACACAATAGTAAAGTAAACACTAAAATGTAGTGGAGTATAAAAAAAGTCCATAAATGCTAATATATAAGCATTTATAGACTTTTTTTAAAATAATATCTCTTTTCTTATATTAATATATATATATAATTACAAAAATTTCTGCAAATTATTTGACTTTTTCGTATATTTTGAGTATAATAAATATAGAAAACAAGGAGCCACAAAATGTGGTACCATAAGAAAATTGATAAAAGAATCGCTTCTCTAATGGCTAGCAGAGAAGTGATTCTCTTTATATGTAATTATAACTAATGCTATAATTAGGCTAAAAGAGATGATAGCAAAAGCTATATTTGCAACTAATGATAAAATCAATAATTGTAATAATGCTTCTTCTAACATATGCATCACCTCACTTTCTTTTAAGAATGGAGATGATACCACACTCTGCTTTTCCTTATTTTCTTTTCAAATTATATAATTTATTTATATAAAAGTCAATACATTTACAAACAAAAGTTTTTTAATATCAATAGTAAAGTTATCTGTTATATCTAACCAACATCTAACAAAAATTCAAAATTTGTGTAAAAATGTTGATTTTTTATTTTTATTTATATTAGTTAGATTTTTGATAATAAACTTGAAAAATACTAGAAATATGGGCTTATTAAATAGTGTTATCTATGTTTAAGTAACAATAAGCATAAAATACTGTAAAGCACTGTAAATCTGTTCTCATTTGAGTACGATGGTTCGAATCCATCCCTGCCCACCAACGACGTATCTGTTCGAACTAATAGAAGAGATAAATAGAAATATCATTCTGAAAAAGTGAAGTGAACCATCATTGTTAAACTTTTTTGTCTAACAATTTAGGTTCACTTCAAAGGATGGTATTTTTTTATTAGTTTTTTCAGTATGTACTACGTCATCCCACGAGTTTTGTACAATTTGATAAAAAATATATGATAACTTTAATAAATTTTGAAAATATAAGTATGTAATATTTACAACAACTAAAAGTATTGACAGGTTATGTAAAATATTATAAAATACTCACATAATTTACTTGCTAATAAGCAAGTTTTAAATATATAACTTTTAACAATAATTATTGTAAGGAGGAATTTATTATGAAACGGTGTATTAATTGGTTTACCCAATGGGTAAAAAAAATGAGACATGAAGAAAAAATTGGTTTTGCTTTAGGTGCAATAATCAGCGTTGTTGTGGGAGTAATTTGGTTTGTATCTATAGACAAAGTACCTGCTACAGCAAATGATTACAAAACACTGGAAAATCAAATGGCTGCTATTCAACAAAACCCAGATTTATTGTTCAAAACAAACTGTAATATCTATATAAATGATAATGTGATTACAGTTAATTTTATGAATGATGAGTGTTCAATAACAGTGCAATACAATCAAAACTTTGAGGTATTATTAACCTCCAAAGCAGACAATTATACTTTCTGGCTATTTGCACTTGGAGAGGCAGTATTTATAGGATTTATTGTATATTGTATAGGGTCTTTCTTATTGATAGTAGCAGTATATTTATTTGAAATCTTATGGGAATTTATTCTTTCAAAATTTAAGGCAATTAAGTCTAAATATGTATAAACCTATATGTGTTTCATTAAACGGTAATCACATTTTGTGATTACCGTTTCTTTAAATTTATTAAAAATATGATATACTCTAATAAATTGATTGATATTTGTATCAATCGTTAAAAGTCTTAAAAAAGTTGTAAATATCTATATTGTTCGCACCAACGACGTATCTGTTCGAACCAATAAAACAGATAGATATAAGTATCATTCTGAAAAAGAATAGTATTTTTTTTATTTTTAGTGTATATTACATTATTACTCAAGTTTTGTACCATTGGTCAAAACTCATAAGGGAATACTTGCAATATCTAAAATTGTAGAGAGTACAAAAGAAGAACCAAACCAAGTTGTATTGTATTTATTTAATAGTATAAATAACAAAATAGGTTGATTTTTAATATGAACATTAATAATAGCATAGATAAAGTAAAAAATGGCCGAAATGCTTGAATTTTACATAAAAATATGGTATAGTATGGAATAAATAGGACTATAATTTTAAGTGACCAATACTTAAATTATACTTATTACAAATCTTAATAAATAGGAGGATTTGAACAATGAAAAAGGTGCGGAAAGCAGATTTAGTAAATTTGATAGCTCAATTGTATAGCGATTTTATTAGACCTATGCGGGTATGGGAAATCGCAGAAGGAAACGAAGGTGTAAAGATTGATGTAAATCCGATTTGCATTTATGTCATTGATCATCATATGTTTGAATCCGCAAGCGATCAAGAAATTCGTATACAAAAATTTGCTGAACAGATTGAAGCAATAACCTTTGGTAATCTTAAAGTAACCTACAAAGGTTGCAAAGTGGGCAGCACTATTAATTGTCTTTCATGGATGTATATTGCAAATGCATATGAAGTTGTAGAGTAAGAAAAAAATATGGGTAATTGGTCTACCCATACTATTTTAAACAGTAATGTTATAATAAAATTATAAAAGTTATTAACAAAATTTTATATATTTTTATTGTAAAAAGTATATTATATTTTGAGGAAGGAGAATTTAGATATGAATAAACCTATTATAGGCATTGTTTCAAAACATTATGCTACTTATAAAACAAATAAAATAGATACATTTATAAGAGATGAAGTAAAACAAGCGGTATTTGATAATGGTGGAATAGCTATTGGAATATTGCCAACAGAAAACAAAATAAACTATTCTGGAGATGATTGGAAAGATTCTTTATCAAATGAAGAAAAAGAAAATTTAATTACTCAAATAGAATTGTGTAATGGAATTATAATGCAAGGTGGAACTGAAACTGACAATTATGAAACAATAATAGCAAGATATTGTTATGATAATGATATCCCTATATTAGGAATATGTGCAGGACAAAATAATATTGCTAGAGCTATTGGAGGAACAACCTATAAAATTCCTAATCCAGATAAGCATGATAAATCATTTGATGAGTATGTTCATAAAATTAAAATAAATGAAAATTCAAAATTTTATAATATAGTAAAAACAAAAGAAATGATGGTAAATTCTAGACATAAAAGAACAATAAAAGATTGTCCAATGCTTGATAAAGTTGCTTTTTGCGAAGATGGTTATCCAGATGTCATTGAATCTAAAAATAAAAAATTCTATATAGGTGTTAGATTTCATCCTGAAAGTTTATACTTAAAGGATAAAAATATGAATAATATTTTTAAAGAATTTATCAATGAATGTAAGAGGAGTTTATAATGGAATTAAAAGAAACAATCAAAAATCGAAGAAGTATTAGAAAATTTAAAGATATGGATATTTCTGATAAAATAGTTGAAGATTTAATAGAATGTGCAAGACTAGCTCCTTCTGCGAAAAATAGACAAAACTGGAAATTTCTTATTGTAAAAGGAAATACAAAAAATAAAATTGCAGACATTATGCTAGAAAAGGAAAAAAATCAAAAAGTTAGTTTAGAAAGGAAAATATATAATGAAAATAGTAGTGTTAAAGCAACAGCAAATATAATGAAAGAAGCACCTATTTTGATATTAGTATTAAAACAATATGAGAATAATTGGATTATTGGTGATTCACTTTCAATCGGTGGAGCTATAGAACATATTTGTTTAAGAGCAACAGATTTAGGATTAGGTTCTC
>CANQZU010000059.1 GCA_947628415.1 uncultured Clostridia bacterium
CTTTGGAGGCGACACCCGGATTCGAACCGGGGATCAGAGTTTTGCAGACTCGTGCCTTACCACTTGGCTATATCGCCGAAAAAAACTTGATGGAGCGGGAAACGGGGCTCAAACCCGCGACCTCTGCCTTGGCAAGGCAGCGCTCTATCAACTGAGCTATTCCCGCATTTCTTATTAATTATATTCACATTTAATTTTTCTTATTCCTAAATGCATTTATAATAATATCAAATTTATGCTTAATTGTCAAGAAAATAAATTAAGGTAATCATTTTAAAATTATGATTACCTTAATTTATTTATTTTGCTGTTTTCTTTTTCGTTGTTTTTCTTGTTTTCTTAGTAGTTTCTTTTTTAATTTCTTCTGCTTCTTTTGGATTCCATTTTTCTCCTGGTTTTGGTTTATTCCATGAAATATAATCACAAGAATCTGGATTATTTTCGCATATATAATAATTTCTTTTTCTTTTTGTTTTTCTTATTTGAACAGCTGATCCACATTTTGGACATGGTACATTAATAGTTTCTATAATTGGCTTAGCATTTTTACATTCTGGATAACCTGGACATGCTAAAAATTTGCCATATTTTCCATACTTATAGACCATCATTCTACCACATTTTTCACACTGTATGTCTGATACTTCATCAACTAATTCAACATGTTCCAATTCTTTTTCTACTTTTTCAATTTCCTTTTCAAATGGTCCATAAAACTTTCTAATCATTTGTTTCCATTCTTCTTTTCCGATCTGCAATTTCATCAAACTCATTTTCTATTTTAGCAGTAAATTCTACATTAATAACATCTTTAAAATTTTCAGTTAGTAATTTATTAACTACTCTTCCCAAGTCTGTTGGAGATAATTGCTTTTGTATTTTTTCAATATATCGTCTATCTAAAATTGTAGTAATTGTTGGTGAATAAGTACTTGGTCTTCCTATTTCTTTCTCTTCTAATGCTTTTACTAAACTTGCCTCAGTATATCTAGGTGGTGGCTCTGTAAAACTTTGCTTTGGATTTAACTTTTTAAGTTTGAGTTCCTGCTTCTCTTTTAAATCTGGTAATATTTGCTCTTCTTCTGATTCTTTCTGATCGGTTCCTTCCACATATAAAGTCATAAACCCTTTAAATTTTATCATTTGTCCATTAGCTTTAAAAGTATATCCATTGGCATCAATTAAAACCGACATTGTGTCATAAACTGCTGCTGTCATCTGACTTGCTATAAATCTATTATAAATTAATTTATATAATTTATATTGATCTTTGGTTAAATATTCCTTTATATTATCTGGTTCTAAATCACTATAAGTAGGTCTAATACCTTCGTGTGCATCTTGTGCATCTTTTCCTGCTTTATAATATCTATTTTCATAATAGTTTTCCCCATATGTTGATATAATATGATTTTTAGCAGCAGATCTCGCCTCTTCTGAAATTCTAGTAGAATCTGTTCTCATATAGGTAATTAGACCAATAGATCCTCTACTAGCTATTTTTACTCCTTCGTACAAACTTTGTGCTACAGACATAGTTTTCTTTAGTGTGAATCCTAACTTTCTAGATGCTTCTTGTTGCATTGTACTTGTTGTAAATGGTGGTGCTGGAGTTCTTTTCTTTTCTCCTTTTTTTACTTCTTGTATAATATATTGTGCCTTATCCAATTCTTTTAAAATTTGTTTCATTTCTTCTTCTGAATGAACTTCTTGCTTTTTTCCGTTTTTGCCATAAAACTTTGCTTCTAAATCTTGTTTATTTTCTTTATCTTGTAAACTTGCATATAAATTCCAGTATTCTTCTGGTATAAAGTTTTCAATTTCCTCTTCTCTATCCACAATTAGTTTAACAGCAACTGATTGTACACGTCCTGCTGATAATCCTCTTTTTACTTTTTTCCATAATACAGGACTCATTTTATATCCCACAATTCTATCTAAAACTCGCCTTGCTTGTTGTGCATCTACCAAATGATTATCAATATCTCTAGGTTTTTTTATTGCTTTTTGTACGGCACTTTTTGTAATTTCATTGAAAGTTACACGTGTTATTTTATTTTTTTCTTCTTCTAAAATAGTAGCTAAATGCCATGCAATTGCCTCCCCTTCACGGTCAGGGTCAGTTGCTAAATAAATCTTTTTTGCTTCTTTTGCTTCTTTTTTTAAGCTTTTTATTAAGTCTCCTTTTCCTCTAATATTGATATATTCTGGTTCAAAATCATTTTTTACATCAACGCCAAGTTTTGATTTTGGTAAATCTCGAATGTGTCCCATAGATGCTACTACTTTTGTACTACCACCTAGAAACTTTTTTATAGTATTTGCTTTTGCGGGTGATTCTACTATTATTAATCTATCTGCCATGTAATCCTCCTTATGGTTTAGTTATTCTTTCTTTAAGTATTCTAGACTAATTCTCCACAATTTGCAAGTTTTTTATTATATAAATATCATTTTTTTTGAAAAGTCTTGTAAGATATCTTCTACACCAATTGGTGTTACTTCATTTTCTTTCATGATTTTTAAAATTTCTTCTGCCTTTTTTTCATCATTGCACAAGTATGGTATTATTTTATTTTCTATTTCTATATTTTCTTTTTTGTACTCTGTTTTTACTATATGAATTCCAAATCTTGCGTTGTTTAGTTTTATTATTTCATCTTCATGAATGATTTTATAGTATTCTAGTTTAATGGGATACTGAATACCTGCTTCACGCAACTTTTCTTTCTTGATGAATGTACTTCCTGAAAAAATCTTCAATTTTTTATCCCCCTTTTTTATTGCTTTCCTATCATACTACTCTTTTTCTTTGTTGGCAAGAATTTTTCATCGCAATTTTTTCCATTTTTTTACTTCTTTCTACAAATTCTGCTATTTTATTTCCTTTTTCATTTCTTATCATAAAAAAATTGTTAGATATTTATCTAACAATTTTCTTTTATTAATTCATAATAATCATATTTTTCTTCTATTGCTTTTTTCTTCAAGATACTATATAGTTCTGCAATAGTTGCCGCGTTATAAGGATTTATGTATAAAATACTTAACAGACCAAAAGTTATAACTGATAAGAAATTCCATCCAAAGAAAGACAT
Organism: uncultured Clostridia bacterium; assembly: GCA_947628415.1. Classification (GTDB taxonomy): domain Bacteria; phylum Bacillota; class Clostridia; order TANB77; family CAG-508; genus CAG-269. Next base: position 3,099 of record CANQZU010000059.1, read on the forward strand.
ATCTAAAATAAATGTTTTCCATTTGTTTTTCTTCATCATTTGTTTAGATAATTTAAAAGCTGCTTTCCTTTCTATTTTTGGATTATCTGCTAAAATATAAGGAATCATTCGATATTCGTATGTCTTTATAATACCACCAATAATTGTTAAATACCATAGTGCATTATAAATATTTCTTAAAAACATTATCATCGCTACATTAAACCAATGCTCTTTTTGATAAACTTCTGCTATAATTCCTATTTTTGTATTACTTCCTTTTCTTGCTTTTAAAAAGTATTTTTTACCTCCTACAATTAATGGATCGGCTATAAATATAGTAAAAGCAACAGCAATTACAGAAGCAATACAAAGCACAATTCCTAATTGTGTGTAATTTTTACTAAAAGATTCGATTGCATCCCATATTTTGAAAATATATTTCTGTGATTTCATGGCACTATTTAAATTAACTTCTATAGTTTCTAATATTTTTATTTGTGTTTCATCAAAAGTTTTCTTTATATATTCTTTACTGAAAATATCATTAGTCTCTTTCTTTTCTTCTTTTTTATCGTTATTTTCTGTTTTACTTTGTTTATGAATAATATAATTTGGATCCATCGAATCATTTGATTGCCAAATTCCTATAATAGAAGTTCCAAATTCTCCTGTTAGTAAAGCAATTAAAAAACATACTACAATTGCTGTCCAATAATTTTTCTTAACTACTTTTTTTGCTTTATCTTTTAATTCTTTTCTTTTCCACATATTTTTTCTCCTATTTATTTACTTCTATTATTATAAACTAAATATTTTATATACGCAAGAAAAAAGATTGAAAATCAATCTTCAATCTTTCTTATTTTAACATTTTTTTATATTCTTTGTATTCGGGCATATAAGTTTCTACTAAATTCCAAAATTTTTTAGAATGGTTCATATACTTTAGATGACACATTTCATGCAATACTACATATTCTATTACTTTTTCTCTTTTTTTAGCAAGTTTTACATTAATAGAAATATTCTTTTTGCTAGAACAACTTCCCCATGCATATTTTATATTTTTGATTCTTACTTGGTTTGGCCTTACTTTCAATAAATACGCATATTTTTCTATGCTAATTGTAACAATTCGTTTTAGTTCGTCTAACTCGTTTTTTTCTAATGTTTCTTCTTTTTTAATTTCGTTTTTTTGTTTGTATATCGTTTCATAAATCCATTTTGATTTTTTTATCACAAATTCATAAATAGCTTTTTCATTTAATCGAGTTGGTGCTTTTACTGTTACTTTTCCTTCTTTTATATAAATATACATGTTTTTAATATTTTTTCTAATACATTCATAAGGTATTATTTCACCTTGATATTCTATTTTATATTCTTTTTTCATATTTTATTTATTCTTCTTTTTTATTAAAAGGCGATAAGCGACTGCTGGGTTTATATGACATCCTGATACATTTCCTATTACATAAGCCATTACTACAATCGATAGTCCAAATGCCATAGCAATTCCTAGAATTTCTAATGTTTTTCCTGCCACCGCTGCACTTCCGCATCCAAATAATACAAGAACTGCAGTTCCAATGAATTCACTTACATATTTCTTCATTGATTTCCCACATTTTCTTTTATTTGCTTTTATTATATTTCTATCTTATTTTAATGTCAAGAAAATTACTAAAAGGATTCCTTTTTAATTTTTTTATTCTATATCTTTCAATTTTAACATCTTTCCTATTTTCATTTTTCCAGCTCTTGTAATCACATTGTAACCATATTTTTGTTTTAATTCATCAATGGTTTTATCTAGTTTTTCTTGCTTTTCGTTTTCTTTACTTTCAAAGAAAGATAATTGTTGTTCTTCTTTTGATTGTAAGTGATCTACTCTTACTCCAATCAATCTAATCTCTATTTGCTTTTTATACATTTGTTCCAATAATTTCTTTGCTTTTTGATAAATTTCTTTCGTACTTGCTGTTGGATAATCCAATTTTCCTTGATGAGAAGTATCTTCAAAATCTTTGGTTCTCAATTGCACATTTACGGTATTTGCTAACAAATGATAACTTCTTAATCTATACGTTACTTGCTCTATTAATGCTAACAACAATTCTTCTAACTTTTTAATATCTGTTATATTTTCTGGCAAAGTGATAGAATTTCCTATTCCTTTTGGATTTTCTTTTTCATATTTTACTTCTGTATCGTCTATTCCATTTGCATACTCCCATATCATTATTCCATGTTTGCCAAATTTTTTTTCTAATATTTTTTGATCTGTTTTAGCTAAATCTCCTATTGTTTTGATTTGCATATTATAAAGCTTGGGTACTGTTTTTTTCCCTAACATAAATAATTCTGAAATTGGTAAGTTCCACATTTTTTCAGGAATTTCTTGTGGATATAAGGTATGTATTTTATCTGGTTTTTCAAAATCAGATGCCATTTTTGCTAATAATTTATTATTACTAACTCCTATATTAACGGTAAAACCTAGTTCTTCTTTGACTCTTTTGTGAATTTCTTTTGCTTTATTCAATAAACTATCTTTCATTAAATAATATGTCATATCTAAAAAGCATTCATCAATACTAAATCTTTCTATTTTATCGGTATATTGTAGCAATAATTGATATAACTTATCTGAATATTTTCGATAAATCTTGAAATCCGATGCAAAAATTTTTAAATTAGGACATTTTATTTTTGCTTGATAAATGGTATCTGCTGTTCTAATTCCAAATTCTTTTGCTTTCATGCTTTTTGCTAAAACTATTCCTGACCTTTTAGATTCATCTCCTCCGATAATAGCAGGTATTTGTCTTATATCTATTTGACTACCCTGTTTTAACATTTCTACGGCTGTCCAACTTAAAAAGGCATTATTGACATCTATATGTAATATTTGTTTTTCCATCTTATCACCAAAATCATTATAGAATGTTTGTTTGCTTTTGTCAAGATAAATGACTTGCTTTTTTTCTTTTCTATGATATAATGTAAAAAAAATATCCTATATTAGGATAGGAAAGGATTTTATTATGTTACAAGATACAGATAGAGAAGTTTTTGATATAATACAAATGGAAAAAAATAGGCAATGTAATACTTTAGAAATGATTGCTAGTGAAAATTTTACTAGTAAAGAAGTTATGGAAGCTGCTGGTAGTTGTATGACAAATAAGTATGCAGAACGGTTATCCTGGTGCTAGATATTATGCAGGATGTGAGAATGTGGACGAAGTAGAAAAATTAGCCATTAATAGAGTTTGTCAATTATTTGATTGTAAATGGGCTAATGTGCAACCTCATTCTGGAGCACAGGCTAATATGGCAGTACAATTTGCTTTATTACAACCACGGTGACAAAATTATGGGAATGAGTTTAAATAGTGGAGGTCACCTAACGCATGGTGCTAAACCTACTTTTTCTGGAAAATATTTTAATGTTATACAATATGAAGTGAATCCAGAAACGTTTCTAATTGACTATGATAAATTACAAGAACAAGCATTAGAATTTAAACCTAGAATGATTATTGCAGGTGCTAGTGCTTATCCTAGAATTATTGATTTTAAAAGATTTAGACAAATTGTTGATAAAGTAAATGAAGAACTAAAGAACAATGTTTCTAAAGAATCAGAAGAATTTGAACAAAAGAAATGTTATCTAGTGGTAGATATGGCTCATATTGCTGGTTTAGTTGCTACTAAACTACATCCAAGTCCATTTCCATTTGCTGATGTTGTAACTAGTACAACTCACAAAACTTTACGTGGAACTCGTGGTGGAATTATTCTTACCAATAGTGAAAAATTGATTCAAAAAATTAATAAAGCAGTATTTCCTGGAATCCAAGGTGGTCCTTTAGAGCATTTGATTGCTGCTAAAGCAGTATGTTTTGGAGAAGCTTTAAAGCCAGAATTCAAAGACTATCAAGAACAAGTTATCAAAAATGCCAAAGTATTAGCAGATACTTTAATTAATAATGGCTTTAATTTAGTAACTGGTGGAACAGATAATCACTTAGTTTTATTAGATTTAAGAAATTCTGCAATTACAGGTTTAGAATTAGAGCAAAGATTACATAGTGTTGGTATTACTACGAATAAAAATGCTATTCCATTTGACACAGAAAAGAAAACTATAACAAGTGGTGTTCGTTTAGGTGTTCCTGCTTTAACTACACGTGGTATGAAAGAGGAACAAATGAAAAATATTGCAGATCTGATTACTGATGTAGCTTTTCATTATGAAGATTCTAAAGATTATGTGAAAGCGAAAGTTAAATCCTTATGTGAAAGTTTTCCATTGGATAGAGTATAAAAATAATAG
>CANQZU010000060.1 GCA_947628415.1 uncultured Clostridia bacterium
GTCTAAATTATTTAAAATTTCTTTTGGTATACATTCATATAAAAGTGTATGTTCGATAATTATCACAGGTGTATTTGTAATTGGTTCTTTCAAAAGATTTCCTGTGTCAATCATAGCAGTTGTTTCAATGTTTTTATCATTTAAATTAATTTGTATTTCACATAACATGTCTTTTCTTGTAATTTTAGATTTTACAATACGAAATGCCATTAGAATAATGATGAATGCAATTATTGCTCCTAATAAAATAGTTTTTAATGGATAAGTTCCTAAAAACAATCCATTTCTCATTAATATTTCTTGCGGTTTGACAATATATATTAAGGCAAATGCTACACCTCCAAATACAAATGACGTTAGATAAAATATTAATAGATCTTTCCACAATCTTTTTATATTTTGTGGATTAAATGCTATATATATAATGACAATAGATAATATAAATTTTAAAATCATGCTAGCATAAATTTGTAGAACAGATATATAAGATATAACAGAATAAATTGCTCCTAACAAACTTGCTAATATAATTCTTATGTTTTTTATTTTTTCTTTTAAAATAATCCCCGTTGCAAATAGAATAATAGAATTCATTATTAAATTTTCTAATAATACTACATCGATATAAATAGTCATGCCATCACCTGCTTAACTATTATAATCTTTTCTTTTTGAAAAAACTGTCTTTTCTTATTGGCGAAAAAAAGAAATAATCGATTTTTTTCGATTATTTCTTTGCTATTATTTTAATTACATATTTTTATTTTTATTTTTTCTTAAAAAAGAAGGAATATCTAAATCATTTTGTGATGAACTTGTTTCTGAAGTTGATGGTATAGAATTAATTTTCTTTTCCCATGTTTTTGATACTATATTATCTACTCCAATGCTTGAAATTGGTTCATTTTTTTCAAATCCTGTTGCAATTACTGTTATCTTAATTTCATCTGCCATATTTGGATCTGTTACTGTACCAAAAATAATGTTAGCTTCTGGATCTACACTTCTTTGCACTAATTCAGCTGCTGTATTTACTTCATGTAAACCTAAATCTTCACCACCAGTAATATTAATGATAACTCCTTTTGCTCCTTCTATTGATGTTTCTAGTAATGGACTTTGGATTGCTTCTTTTGCAGCATCTTCTGCTCTATTTTCTCCAGAAGCACTTCCTACTCCCATGTGTGCCATTCCTTGATTTAGCATTATAGTTTTTACATCAGCAAAATCCAAATTTACCAAACCAGGTATAGCAATTAAATCTGAAATTCCTTGTACACCTTGTCTTAATATATCATCTGCCATTCTAAATGCTTCAATAATAGACGTTTTACGATCAATAATTTGTAAAAGTTTATCATTTGGTATTACTACTAATGTGTCTACCTTTCCTTTTAAACTTTCAATTCCTCTTTCTGCTTGAGAAAGTCTCTTCTTTCCTTCAAAAGTAAATGGTTTTGTAACAACTCCTATGGTTAAAATTCCCATCTCTTTTGCTGTAGAAGCTACTACTGGTGCAGCACCAGTACCTGTTCCGCCTCCCATTCCAGCTGTAACAAATACCATGTCTGCTCCTCTTAATACTTCTGCAATTTCAGATTTACTTTCTTCTGCTGATTGAGCACCAATATCAGGGTTTGCTCCTGCTCCCAATCCTCTTGTTATTTTCTCTCCAATTTGTATTTTAGTATTTGCCTTTGAAGTTTGTAATGCTTGTCTATCTGTATTAACAGAAATGAAATCAACTCCTTTAATTTCTGCTTCAATCATTCTATTGACAGCATTATTTCCAGCACCTCCAACTCCTATAACTTTAATGGTTGCTGTTCCATCCATCATTGTAATGTTAGTATCATCATTGTAATCCATCATTTAGTTTTTCCTCCTTTATTCTAAGTTAGCCGTTTGAATAAAGTGAATTCCATTCCCCATTTTATAAGCTGATTAATATTTCATTGTGTTTTTCATCACTTCTCCTATAGCCACTATGTTTATATTTAAAAAATTTAATAACTTTGTTTTAATTAAGAATAAAAAAATTCTTTAATTCTTTCCATAATTATTTTGAAAATGTTTTCATCATTCTGTGTATCAATACTACTTGAAACTGTTTTAGCAAAAGGTCTTGCTGCTATATATCTTACTAGTGCATAACTAGTTCGATAAGCTGGTTTTACTGTACTAACTGCTCTTCCTGTTGATATTTTAACAGGTATATTAAGATTTATTTTTCCCGCTACATCACTTTTGTTGATGTTAATAATTCCTTGTCCTGTTAGAACAACATTATTAATTTTTTGTTTAATTCCTTGATTAGTAATATCTTTATTAATAATAGTAAACATCTCTTCAATTCTAGCTTCGATAATTTCAATTAATTCAGAGCTTTTAATAATTCTATTCTTGTTATTATCTTTGGAAGTATTTAATATAATATCATTATCATTATCAATAAAAGATTTTAAAGCTAATCCATACTGCCTTTTTAATTTGTCTGCTTCATCTTCTGTTATATTTAAAACTAAAGCAATATCATTAGTAATATTATCTCCTCCTAATGGAATTGAATTAGTATAAATAAAGGTAGAACCTTCAAATACTCCAATATCAATATTCCCTGCTCCAATATCTAACAACATAATATTATCATGCAATTCATTTTTATCTAAAATTAAATTTCTTTCTGCTAAAGTAATTGGTACAATTCCATCTATTTCTAAACCTGCTTTTTTAAATATGCTATTTAACTGTCTTACATAATCTTTATCGGCTAAAATAACTTGTGCACTCATTGTAAAATTAGAACTTAAGCTTCCTACAGGATCTACTACAACCGTTCCATTTTCTAGTATAATTTTGTCTGGAACAATGTCAATTAATGTCTTTCCTTCTGGAATTTCTATGTCTTTTACCTGTATAATTGCATTTTGTACATCTTTTACTGATATTCCAGCATACTTGTCTTTTACTTCTTTAGTAATACTGTTTTGTACAATTGTTACATATTTTCCAGAAATGGTCACATAGGCAGAATTAATTTTTAAATTTGTTTCATCTTCTGCATCTTTTATCGTCTTTGCTACGCTTAAAACAATATCTTCTTCGTTTATTATTTTTCCCTTCTTTAGTCCATTACATTTATATGAGGTATTACATATAATTTCAATTTGTCCAAAGTTATTGACTTCTCCAACAACAGTGCAGACTTTACTAGTTCCTATATCTATACCTACAATGATATCTCCTATTGCCAAGTTAACTCCTCCATTTTTTCAGTATAATTTTTCTAATTGTATATATATTACATTTTGAGACAAATGTCAATAGAATTTGTTATATTTTTGTAATATTTTTGTAATATAACTGTAATAAATGTTGAATTTTAGATTATTAAAAAACCATAATAATTTTAAAAAATACTTATTCAAAAGTTTTTTAGAATTATTATGGTTTTTTAATATTGTAATTTTTATTGTATTTTATTTTCCTTTTTATTTTCTATTTTCTTAGACCATTTGTCTACATAGTATCTTCTAATAATTGCTAAATTCGTAAACATTCTTCCTACAAACACAACGATAGCTGCCAAATAGATATCTACGTTTAATTTTTCTCCTAAAATAGTAAGTAAAATAGATAGTATGGCATTTCCAAAAAATCCCGTTATGAATATTTTTAAATCAAAATTTTTCTTAATAACAGATGTAATTCCTCCAAACACAGAATCTAATGCTGCAATGATGGCAATGGCTAAATAACTAGAATATGTGTATGAAATCATAGGTATATTCATACCGAAAAATAGCTCCTAAAATACATCCTATTAAAATCGCTATAACAATCATTTTATTTCCCTCCTATTCTATATATTTTATTTTAATTTCATCTTTATATTTAGGTATTTTTACTTTATTTGTTTTTTCAATGGATATATCATGTCCTAATTTTTTTAATTCGTCTACATATCCTCCATTTCCAAGTAAAGCACTTTCTAAATAAGTTTGATTTCCTATTGCTTTAATTACATAAGGAGCTAATATTCTTTGTCCATTTACTTTAATAAATGTATTATTAATTGTAACAATATCTGACATGTTAATTATTCTTTCCTCATTAATTGAAATGGCTTCTGATCCTGCTAATTTTAATTCATTTATTATAACTAATAGATCGTCTGCATTAATTTTACTGATTTCTTCCTCTGCATTTTCTCTTAAAACAATTTCGATTCCTTCTCCCTCTACATCTGTTTTTCCTAGAGTCATATTTAATTGTTCTAGTTCTGAATTAACTAGTTTTTCTGTTTGCTCATTTGATTGCTTTGTCTGTTTATATTCTTCAATTTTTGCTACAGTCTCTTGATATTTAGTCTGCGTCTCTTCGTATTTTGCTTTCCAATTAGCAAGTTCTGTTCTTAACTCTGTTTCTCTCATATTCTCTATTGCTGTAATATCTGTTTGATTTACAATTTTAAATTGCATAAACATAACCAAAACAAGTGCAAAACAACTTATAGCTATCGTAATTGTCATTGTAATTTTTCCTTTTTTGATATTGGCTTTCATGATGTCTCCTTTCTTTCTTAACTTATTTTGAATTGTGAGCATATTTATAAGTAACAACTCCAGTATATTTTGGTATTGTTATATGATTTGATTTTTTCAAATCTACTTCTACTGTTGCTCCTCTTAAAAGTTCTAAATATCCTCCTGGTCGTGATAAAGCTGCTAATTGTTCTGGAAGTCCAATTGCTTTTATAACAAATGGAGCTCCAACTTTTTCTCCATTAATTTCTATAATATTTCCTCCACATACAATACTACTACTTGGTACTAATCTTTGATCATTAATAGAAATAGCTTCTGCCCCCGCATTTTTTAGTTCGTTGATAACACTTAAAATATCTCCATCATGAACTACTAAATCACTAATATTTAAGGTGCTAGATGTATCTTTTTTACTATCACTTAATGTGACTATAACTCCTGGTCCTGTTACTTCCGTCATTCCAATCATCTTATTTGCTTGTGTAATTTCAGTCTCTTTTGTTTCTAATTCTACATTATTTTGAGTAGCACTTTGTCTTTCTTTTTCTAGTTCTTTTTGTGCTCTTTCTAAATCTTGATATTTATTATCATATCTCTCTTTATATTTTAAAACTTCTGCTCTTAAATTATTTTCTTCATAATTTTGACTGATTGCAAAATTAGAACCTCTTACTGTTTTAATTTGTACACATATTGCTAATGTTAAAGCAAAACACATAATACCAAGTACAATACTAATTAGTTTTTTGTTTTTCATGTTTTTACCTCCTTTCTTTTACTCAATGAATTTCTAACCTTATTAAACTTTTTCTCTAAAGTAAGTTCTAAATTTATTATTTAAATCTCCATTTACAAAGATATCCCCTGCTTTTCCTTTTTCTTGCTCCATTATTGAATTCACATATAACATCTTATTACTTAAGTTGCTATTATCTCCTAGATGTACTTTTTTTGCTTCTTGCTCTAAATATATACTATATTCATTTTTGTCGCTTATGTCAATACTTGTAATTTCAGTGTCTAAATTATATTCTTTAGCAGCATTCATAATTTTTATTACATCTTCTAATTTTTCTAAATCCTCATGATTTAAACGATTTCCTATTATAACTTCTTCTTCTAATGTTTTCATTCCTTGAATTATAGGCATTTGTTTACTATCTTCTGCTATTTCCAAAATATAGCCTTGTGTATTAATATAAGCATATTTGCCTAAAAAATCCATGCTAAATCTATGTATTCTCTCCTGAACTTCAATTTGAATTATATTAGGAATCTTTCTATGTATTTTAACACTCTCTATATAAGCATTTTCTTTTATTTTTTTTATTATGTCTGAAACATTCAAACGAAAAATATTTTCTCCTGTTTTTAATTGAGATAAACTAATAATTGTTTCATCGCTTATTTTTTCATTATTTAATACTTGTATTTCTTGTATATTGAAAATTGGTGAAACCATAGTAAAAGAAATTCCTCCTATTAATATACCTATTAATAGGATTATTTTTAAGAAAAATTTAATTTTTCTATTCCTTTTTTTCCTCTTTTTTGCCTCTTGTGTTAATTTGTTTTTTTGTTCTTTCTCTTTTTTTATTCTATTTTTATTAGTCATTTGTATAACAGTTTCTGTTTCTATATTAAAATCATCTTCTTTTTGAATTTTATTTTCTTTAATTCTTTTTTCTCTTTCTTTGGCTTTCTTTTTCTTCATCATATCTTCTATATTTTCTTTAGGATCTTGTCCGTTTTTCATATAATAAAGATTTAAATCTGTTTCTTTTACTTTTTTAGCCATTTTAATTCTCCTTTATTGATATTTTAATAATGATGAAAACTCAGGTCCTTTTAGTTTTTTCTTCAGGACCTGGTTTTCAACTAAAACATTTGTATTGCTACACCTATTTTTTTTAATTTTTGATCAAATTTTTCATATCCTCTTAAAATATATTCGATATTTTCTATTTTGGTATCTCCTTTTGCTGCTATTCCCGCCATTACTAATGCCGCCCCTCCTCTTAAGTCTGTTGCTTTAACTGTTGTACCATATAATCTTTTTATTCCTTTTACAACTGCTGTCTTTCCCTCTACGGTTATTTTAGCTCCCATTCTTATTAGTTCTTGTGTATATTTGTATCTATTTTCAAATAAATTTTCTATAATCATAGATGTTCCTTTTGCTGTTGTTAAAGCTGTTGTAAATATTGATTGCATATCAGTAGGAAATCCCGGATATGGCATAGTTTTAATATCTACTGCTTTTAACCTTTTTGGTCCCTTAATTTCTATTGCATTTTTTTGGATTTCAAATTTACAACCTGTTTCTTCTAATTTATGAATTACCGGTGTAATATGATTAGCATTCATATTTTTTACTAGAACATTTCCTCCTGTCATTGCTGCTATACATAGGAAAGTTCCTGTTTCAATTCTATCTGGCATAATATTATAACTAACGTCTTTTAATTTTTTTACACCTTCTATTTCAATAATGTCGGTTCCGAGCTCCTTTGATTTTAGCTCCCATTTTATTTAAAAAATTCTGTAAATCAATAATTTCTGGTTCTCGAGCAGCATTGGTTATTGTTGTAGTTCCGTATGGCTAAACAGCTTGCTAATATAGCATTTTCAGTAGCTCCTACGCTTGGAAAATCTAAATCTATTTTTTCCCCTATTATTTTATCACAAGTGCAAGTAATATTTCCATAGTTTTTACTAATATTTATTCCTAATTTTTCAAATGCTTTTAAATGTAAATC
>CANQZU010000061.1 GCA_947628415.1 uncultured Clostridia bacterium
ATTTTGGCTGGGGTGGTAGGATTCGAACCTACGAAATGTCGGAGTCAGAGTCCGATGCCTTACCACTTGGCGACACCCCAATATATAAACACTATCCTACGCTTTTATTATATTACCACTTTATTTTCTTTTTGTCGAGGTTTTATGCAAAAAAAAGATTTTCAAATTTTTTGTATTTTTGAAAATCTTTTCTTTCTATATTTTCTTTTTATATATTTAATTTATATATTTAATAAAATTTCTTCACATTTTTTATAATTTGGTTGATATTTTTCTAACATTTTTATAAAACCTTGACAATGCGTTTTATATTTTAAATGACAATATTGATGAAGTACAATATAATCAATTACCATACGATTATATTTCACAATTTCTGGATGAATCCATATTTTATTTCCTTCACAAATAGCTAACTTATCCATTTTTCTTATTTCATATTCTTCTGGTGCAAATCCTAGCATAATTCTTGTTTTTTCCATTGCTCTTTCTATTTCTACTTTAGCAATCTGTTCATACATTTTATCAATGGCTAAATCTAATATTTTTTGATTATTCTCTCTCCTATATTTATTAGGTAGTGATATTTTTATTGTTTTATTTTCAACATCTAATTCAGTAATCTTTATATTTTTATAAATGATTTTTACTCGGTAATTCATTCCAAGTATAGGAACTGGATGTCTTTCTATACTAGTATTAGCTATTCTTTTTGTTTCTATTTTTCTTTTAGTTAAATTCATTTTTATCACTCCTTATTTAAAATAGTATCAAATTTTTGTTTTTCGAATTGTTGTTCGCTTTTCTTGTTCTATTTTATCTGTTGTTTTATTTTTTGTCAATACTTTTTTTAAAATTTTTTTATTTTTTTATTTCTTTTTTTTATCTTTTATAATATAATCTTTATATAATATAAATGTAAGTACATTTATATAGTAATATTCTCTTTTTAGGAGTAATTTTATGAAGAAAAAAATATTATTTAAAGGCTGTGGTACAGCTATTAGTACACCTTTTGATGAAAACGGAGTAAATTTAAAAGAATTTGAAAAATTAGTAGAAAATCAAATTCAAAATAAAGTAGATGCTATTATTGTTTGTGGCACAACTGGTGAGGCTTCTACTATGACACATGATGAAAAAATAGCAACCATAAAATGTGCTGTTCAAACCTCAAATGGAAGAATTCCTATTATTGCTGGTACAGGAGGAAATAATACTAAACAAGTAATTGAATACTCAAAAGAAGTAGAAAAATTAGGAGTAGATGGACTTTTAATTGTTACACCTTATTATAATAAATGCACACAAAATGGTTTAATTGAACATTACAAAGAAATTGCTAAAAATGTTCATTTACCTATTATTTTATATAGTGTACCTGGTAGAACTGGTGTTAATATCTTACCTGAAACCTGTTTAGAACTATCAAAAATTGACAATATTATAGCTATCAAAGAAGCTAGTGGAAATTTATCTCAAATTGCTCAAATTGCTCATCTATGTGGTGAAAATTTAGCTATTTATTCTGGAAATGATGATCAAATTTTACCTGTACTTTCACTTGGTGGAATTGGTGTAATTTCTGTTTTATCAAATGTAGCACCTAAATATACACATGATATAGTTGAAAATTTTCTTAATGGTAAAACTGAAATAGCAACTAAAATGCAATTAGATGCTATTCCTCTAATTAATAGTTTATTTAGTGAAGTTAACCCTATTCCAGTAAAAGCTGCTTTAAACCTAATAGGATATAATTATGGAACACCTAGATTACCACTAACCAAAATGAGTGAAGAAAAAGAAAAAATTTTAAAAAATGAACTATTTAAATTAGTTAACTAGATATAGAAAGGATTATAAATATTATGTTAGAAGTAATGGTAAACGGATGTAATGGAAAAATGGGACAAATTGTTTGCGATTTAGTAGAACAAAATGAAGATTTTGTATTAAAATATGGTTTTGATAAAAATGTAACTGGCGAATTTGCTTTTCCTGTTTTCGATAAAATAGAAGATATTCCAGAAAAACCTGATGTTATTATTGATTTTTCTGTTCCTATTGCTACTTTTGAAATTTTAAAATATGCCAGTAAAAATCATGTACCAGTTGTGATTGCTACTACTGGTTTTTCACTAGATGAGGAAAACCTTATAAAAGAATATAGTAAGCAAATTCCTATTTTTAAGTCTGCTAATATGTCTTACGATATTATGATTATGAAAAAGTTAGTACAATGGCTTGCTCCCTTATTAAAAGATACTGATATTGAAATTACAGAAACACATCATAATCGAAAAATAGACAGTCCAAGTGGAACTGCTCAAATGCTTGCTAATTCTATTAATGAATCTCTTGGTAATACTCTTCATTATGAATATAATAGACATGATAAACGTGAAAAAAGAAATAAAAACGAAATTGGTTTAAACTCTATTCGTGGTGGAAATATTGTTGGTGAACATGTGGTTCAATTCTTTGGAGAATTTGAAACTTTTGAATTAAAACATACCTCTTATTCTAGAAATGTATTTGCTGAACGGTGCTATTAAAGCTGCTAAATTTTTAGTAAATCAAACAAATGGATTTTATTGCATGGAAGATATGTTTAAAATTTCTTAAATAATGTTTAAAAAAGTTGCTATACTTAAAAATAGCAACTTTTTATAATTTTTATTATTCTTCTTTTTTATCTTTTTCTTCTGGTTCAGGTTTTACATCTTCTACTGCTTCTTCTTTTACAGTATCTACTGTTTCTTCTACTGTAACTTCTTGTGTTTCAACAGCTGGAGCTTCTTCTGGTGCAGTCTCTACTGGAGCTTCTGTTGTAGTTTCTTCTACAGCAGGTGATGGTGTTTCTACTACATTTTCTACTACTTCTGCTGGTACTTTTTCTTCAATTGCTGGTTCTTCTGCTAATTCTTCTTTTACAACAATTTCTCTATCTTCAATTCTAGCTCCTACTTGTTCTCTTGTTTTAGCAGCTTTACCAATTCTATCTCTTAAATAGAATAATCTAGCTCTTCTTGCTTTACCTACTCTTACTAATTCTACTTTTTCTACTAGTGGTGAATGTACTAAAAATGTTTTTTCAACTCCCACTCCATAAGAAATTTTTCTAACAGTAAATGTTTGGTTTACTCCTCCACCTTGTACTTTAATAATAATTCCTTCAAATACTTGGATTCTTTCTTTGTTTCCTTCTTTTATTCTTACGTGTACTTTAACTGTATTACCAACTTTTAATTCTGGTATTTTATTTTTTAATTGTTCATGTTCAATAGATTTTATAATATCCATTTTAGAATTCCCTCCTTTTTTATTTCGAGCGGTGCTTTCTCTTATTAGCACTTCGTTTCTTTTTTTCTAATAAATCTGGTCTTTTCTTTTTAGTTATTTTAAAAGATTGTTCTTCTCTCCACCTTGCAATTTCTTGATGATTTCCTGACAATAGTATTTTAGGAACTACTTCCTTTTCAAATACTTCTGGTCTTGTATATTGTGGATATTCTAATCGTCCGGTTATTAAAACTTTCCTCTTTTACAGAGTCTTCTTTTAATACTCCTTCTACATATCGACTAACACTATCAATTAAGACCATTGCTGGAATTTCTCCTCCTGTTAACACATAATCTCCAATTGATATTTCTTCATCAACAATTTTATCTAAAACTCTTTGATCAATTCCTTCGTAATGTCCACAAAGTAAGATAAGATGACTTTCTTTGCTTAACTCTTCTACCATTTTTTGATTTAATGTTTTTCCTTGTGGTGACAAATAAATAACTTTTGCTTTTTCTTCTTTTACAGATTGATACGCATCATATACAACATCTGGTCTTAATACCATTCCTGCTCCGCCACCATATGGAGTATCATCTACTTTTTTATGCTTATCTTTTGAAAAGTCTCTTATATTGATAAAATTAATATCAATTTTTCCCTTTTCTACAGCTCTTCCTAAAATGCTTTGCTTTAATGGTTCAAACATTTCTGGAAAAAGAGTCAAAACATCAAATTTCATTTTTTCCTCCATATTTTTAAATCAATCCTGGAATTAGGTGAACTGTTATTTTTCCTTTTTCTATATCTACCTTTTTCAAAACATCTGGTATACCTGGTAAAAGGATTTGTTTTCCTAATTCATCTTTTATTACATATATATCATTGCTTCCTGTATTAAAAATATCTTCTACTTTTCCAAGCAATTGCTCTTGATCTGTATAAACTTCTAATCCAATTAAATCTACGATGTAATAAACTCCTTCTTCCAAAGGTTCTTCGTTTTTTCTATCTACTAATAAATAACTTTGGCGTAGCAAGTCTGCTTGTTCCTTTGTATCAATGCCTTGTAGTTTCATTAATACCATATTTTTATGATATTTTACTTCTTCAATTTGATATTCTTTTTTTTCTTTTTTGTTTTCGATATATATGGTTTTTAATTTGTCAAATCTTCTAATATCATCTGTAAATGGTTTGATTTTTACCATTCCTTTAATTCCAAAAGTATTTACGATTTGACCAATTTCAAGATACTTTGTCATATTTAAAACTCCAATTATCCAATAAATTCAACTGAAACTTTCTTTTGTTCTTTGGTAGCCACAGCTTTCATAACAGTTCGAATTGATTTGGCAAGTCTTCCTTGTTTTCCAATTACTCTACCCATATCAGTTTGTGCTACTTTTACTTCAAAAACAATTGATTTTTCTTCTTCTACTTCTTTAATTTCAACAGCTTCTTTATTTTCTACTAAGTTTAAAATGATTGTTTCTAAAATATCTTTCATTTTTTGCTCCTCCATTTTTTTGTTCCTTTAAGCATTCTCTATTAGAGCTTTTACTGTATCAGTTGGTTTTGCTCCATTCTTAATCCATTTTTCTACTTTTTCTTTATCTAATTTAATAGTTGCTGGTTCTGTCATTGGGTCATAAGTTCCTAATTGCTCAATAATTTTACCATCTCTTGGGCTTCTTGAATCTGCTACTACAATATGATAAAATGGAGCTTTTTTCTTTCCTTGTCTTTGTAATCTAATTTTTACCATTTTCTTCACCTCCGAAATTTTATTTTATATTTGTTATCCGCAATTGAGTTTCTTCAAACGGCTAACTTATAAAGTTAATAACATTATTAAAATTTAAAATTTTTTAAGGCATTTTCGTCAATTCCATTTAGTAATTTTTTCATACTACCTTTGTTGCTTTGCATTTTTTTCATCATTTTTTGTGTCATTTCAAAAGATTTTATAAATTTATTAATATCTTGTACCGTAGTTCCACTGCCTTTTGCAATACGTTGCCTACGACTGGCATTTAGAAGTCTGGTATCTTTCTTTTCTTTTTTAGTCATAGAACAAATAATAGCTTCTATTTTTACAAATTCTTTATCATCAACTTTTAAATCTTTAATTTGATTCATTCCTGGTATCATTTTTAATAAAGAAGAAAAAGATCCCATCTTTTTAACTTGTCTCAATTGAGATAAATAATCATCTAAATCCCATTCTTTTTTCTTGTATTGTTTTTCTAATTTTTGTGCTTCTTCAATATCAAAAGCTTCTTCGGCTTTTTCAATTACAGATAAAATATCTCCCATGCCTAATATTCTTTGTGTCATTCTGTCTGGATGAAATACTTCAATATCACTTAATTTTTCTCCTGTTGCTGCAAACTTAATTGGCTTTCCTGTTACTTTTTTAACAGATAAAGCAGCACCTCCTCTTGTATCACCATCTAATTTTGTTAAGACTACTCCATCAATACCAAGTGCTTCATTGAATTTTTCTGCTACGTTTACTGCATCTTGACCTGTCATACTATCTACTACTAATAGTATTTCATGTGGTTTCACTCCAATTTTTAGATTTTTTAATTCATCCATTAGAGCTTCATCAATATGTAAACGTCCTGCTGTATCTAATATAACAACATCATTTAATTTTGACATTGCTGTTGACATGGCTTGTTTGGCTATATGAACTACATCTTTTGAAGCTTCATTACTAAACACAGGAATATTTAATTGTTTTCCTACAACCTGTAATTGTTGTATAGCTGCTGGTCGATAAACATCACATGCTACCAATAATGGATTTTTTCCTTGTTTTCTTAAAAGATTAGCTAATTTTCCGACAAGTAGTTGTCTTACCAGAACCTTGTAATCCTACTAACATTATAACAGTTGGTGGATTTGGAGTAAAATTAATTTTACTTTCTGTTCCTCCTAACAGTTCTACTAATTCATCTTTTACAATTTTAATAACTTGCTGTCCTGGTGTTAGTGATTTTAAAACATCTTGACCTAATGCCTTTTCTCCGAATCGTAGCTACAAAATCTTTTACAATTTTATAGTTAACATCAGCTTCTAAAAGGGCAAGTTTTACCTCTCTTAACATTTCTTTTAAGTCAGATTCAGTAATTCTTGCTTTTCCTCTAATTTTTCTTGTTATTTCTTGCAATCTAGAAGATAATCCTTCAAAAGCCATTATTAGTTTCACTCCTTATACTAAATAATTTAATTCTTTTTTGATGTTTTCTAAAACGCTAGCAATTTTTTTGTCTGAATAGTTTTTTTGAATTTTTGTTAATTCTGATAAAACTTTTTCAATTTTCTTTTCTTGATTTAACGTCCTTTTCATAACTTGTAACTTCTCTTCGTATTCGAAAAGTTTTTTCTCTCCCTTCTTCAAAATGTCTCTTACGGCTTGTCTGGTAATTTTATTATTTTCTGCAATTTCTGATAATGACAAGTCATGATTATAGTAGTCATCTATGATTTCATGTTGTTTTTGTGTCAATAGCTTTCCGTAAAATTGATTTAACATGCTTATTTTTACGTTATTTTCCATAGTAACTACCTCTTTTCTTTTTGTAATGCTAATATACTTTACACTATTTTTTCTTATTTGTCAAGTGTTTTTTCCAATTTTTCTAATTTTATCCATTATAAAATTTAAAATTTTTGTATTTCAAATAAGATAATTTCCATTTTTGCACCCATTTCTTTTTACACGTTTTTTGTATTTTTAAAAACGCAAAAAACGCCACTTTATTCATTTAGTGGCGCCCTGTTAGTGGAAAATTTTCAATCTACCCTTTTAAAAAAGGACATTGAAAATTTTCCTACTTAACGTATCTTCGATTCGT
>CANQZU010000062.1 GCA_947628415.1 uncultured Clostridia bacterium
CTATTTTCATTCCCTGTTGCGCTTTTTCCATATACGTTTGAAATGTCTTTGCCATTTTTAATATATATTTATTAGCCAAATCTTTATGATTTGGTATTACTAAAACTTTTCCTTTTGCTTTTTTTTGGCAATATTGTTTTACTTCTTTTATTAATTGTGAAGAAGAATTTTCCATTATAGCTACAATCATTCCTTCGTCAATAGCTTCTTGGAACATAGGCATATCATTATATCCATTACCTATACATATATAGCCATAGATTGGATTAAATTTTTTAGAAACTATTTTTACAGCATTTCCTTTGTTAATATCTTTTTGAGATATATCTAACCTATAATTTTGATATTTACTTTTTGGAAAATTAGTTACATCCATATCTGTCCAAAAATTTAATTTATCTGCAATTAAAATACTTTTTTCCATTTGTTTTTTAGAACCCACTAATGTTATTTTTGTAATATCTTTTGATTTTCTAACAGATTCACAAATATCTCTACATAGTTTTACTGCTTTATTCTTTTTATAATATTTTCTTATTTCGCTTTTGTCTGAAATAAAAATATGTATGCCATCTGTATATCTTATATAATTTTTATTCCCCCCGTTTTCTATAAATTGATTCATCATTTTAATTATATTAGAATGATTTAAGCTCTTTTTTTGGAAGAATGTTTGATTAATTGAAAAATATATACTTGCTCCATTATCTCCTATTATAACTTCTGGTAATGCAACTTTTCTTTTTATGAAATCGTTTTTTATATCTCCTATTGTTCTACCTGTAGCTGGTATTACCATTCCACCCATCGTTGTAATTAAACAAAATATATTATTAAGTTCTTCGTCTTCCATATTTAATGTACCATCTTTATCTGTAAATATGATAAATTTTGGTCTTTGCATTTTTTATTTTCTCTCCTCTATAAACATGCTTTTACTAATCCTACAAATAGTGGTGCTGGTTTGTTAGGTCTAGATTTTAATTCTGGATGAAATTGTCCTGCAATAAAGTATGGATGATTTTCTAATTCAACCATTTCTACTAATAGTCCATCTGGTGAAGTTCCTGATATTTTTAATCCTGCCTCTTCTAGTCTTTCTCTATAATCATTGTTATACTCATAACGATGTCTATGTCTTTCAGATATTTCTTCTTTTCTATATAATTTATGAGCTAAAGTTCCTTCTTTAATAACACATGGATAAGCTCCTAATCTCATAGTTCCACCTTTTTTATCGATGCCTTTTTGTTCTTCCATAATATGAATTACTGGATTTTTCGTTTGAGAATCTAATTCTGCTGAATTTGCATCTTTTAGTCCTAATACATTTCTAGCAAATTCTATAACTGCCATTTGCATTCCTAAACAAATTCCTAAAAATGGTATTTTATTTTCTCTAACATACTTTATTGTTTCTATTTTACCTTCAATTCCTCTACTGCCAAAACCTCCTGGAACAATTACACCATCTATACCTTTTAACTTATCTGCAACATTTTCTTGTGTTACTGTTTCAGAATCAATTAAGTGAACATTTACTTTTACATGGTTTGCAAATCCTGCATGATGTAAGCTTTCTATTACAGAAATATAAGAATCTTCTAATTTTACATATTTACCCACAATAGCAATATTAACAATTTTATTTTCATCAATACTTCTAATATTTTCAATCATTGCTTCCCATTTTGTATTATCTGGAATATAGTTTTCTAGTTTTAAATGGTTACATACTTCTCTTGCTAGTCCTTCTTCTTCTAGCATTAATGGAACAGCATATAAGCAATCTGCTGTTTTATTTTGTATTACACTAGTTTTCCTAACATTACAAAATAGTGATAATTTTTCTCTTATACTATCTGGAATATCAGATTCTGTTCTACAAACCAATATATTAGGTTTAATACCAAAACTTTGTAATTCTTTTACAGAATGCTGTGTTGGTTTTGATTTTATTTCATTTGATCCAAATATATATGGTAATAATGTAACATGAATATAAACTACATCTTCTGGATTTTTTTCTAAACCTACTTGACGAATTGCTTCAATAATAGATAATCCTTCTATATCTCCTACTGTTCCTCCAATTTCTGTAATTACAATATCAGTATCTGTGTCCTCGAATCCATATATTTTTTCTTTGATTTCATTAGTAATATGAGGAATTACTTGTACCGTTTTTCCTAAATAATCCCCTCTTCTTTCTTTTTCAATGACACTTGAATATATCTTTCCCATAGTTATGCTAGAATTTGATGTTAAATTTTCATTTATAAATCTTTCATAATGTCCCAAATCCAAGTCTGTTTCTGCTCCATCATCTGTTACAAAAACTTCTCCATGTTCATATGGATTCATTGTTCCTGGATCCACATTAATATAAGGATCAAATTTTTGAATAGTAACTTTATATCCTCTATTTTTCAATAATCTTCCTAGAGATGCTGCTGTTATACCTTTTCCTAATCCAGAAACTACCCCTCCTGTTACAAAAATATACTTTGTATTCATATAAATACTTCCTTTCCTCTTCAACAATTTGCAACTATATCATAATTAAAATGAAAAAAAGATTAAAAAAATTCCCAAATTTGGTTTTTTTTTAATCTATTAATAGTTTAACATGTACTTTTATTTTTTTCAAGTGTTTTTTTGCTTTTTTTCTTTTTTATTGTTATACTATGAATAAATAATAAAAATACTAATATAAAATGAAAGGGGATGTTGATATGCCAACACCACATAATGAAGCTAAATTAGGAGAAATTGCAAAAACTGTAATTATGCCAGGAGATCCACTCCGAGCTAAATATATTGCAGAAAATTTTTTAAAAAATGCTAAATTAGTAAACCAAGTAAGAGGAATGTATGCTTATACTGGGACTTATCAAGAAAATAAAGTAACTGTTATGGCATCTGGTATGGGTATGCCAAGTATGGGAATTTATAGTTACGAATTATATAAATTTTATGAAGTAGAAAATATTATTAGAATTGGTTCTTGTGGTGCTTACAAACCAGAACTAAAATTATTTGACATTATTCTTGCTCAAAAAGTTTTTAGTGAGGGTAATTTTGCCCTTACATTAAATAATGATAATTGTCATATAGTAGAAGCAAGCCAAAATTTAAATGCTAAAATTATAGATGCTGCTAAAGAAAATCATATTTCTTTTCTACAAGGTAATACAGTTTGTACAGATTGCTTTGATGTATATATGACAAGTGTTGATGAATTTTTGTCTAGAATTCCAGCAGGATTTGAACCAGTTAGCGCTGAAATGGAGGCTTTTGCTTTATTTTATGTAGCTAAACTACTTGATAAAAATGCTTCTTGTTTAATGAGTGTAGTAGATTCTAAATTTATAAAAGAGATTGCAACTCCAAAAGAGAGACAAACTGGTTTGAATAATATGATAAGATTAGCTCTAAATGCTAGTTTAAAATTATAAAAAAATAATCCACAAGGACGCACTTGTGGATTATTTTTTTATGCAGTTTCTTTTTCTTGTTGATTTTGTGGTAACTGTCTCTTCTTTTTTTCAGGTGATCTACGTTCTGTTTTTTGCTCATTGATTATTGTTTGTGGTCCTGCATTATTTAAAACAGTATCTTTGGTGATAATACACTTTTCAATATTAGGATTAGATGGTATTTCATACATAATATCTCTCATAATTTCTTCAATAATTGAACGAAGTCCTCTTGCACCTGTTTTTCTTTCAATTGCTTTATCTACAATTGCTTCCAAAGCTTCTTGCTCAAAAGATAGTTCTACATCATCAATTTGAAATAATTTTTGATATTGTTTTGTTAAAGCATTTTTAGGTTCTACCAATATTTTAATTAACGCTTCTTTATCCAATTCTCTTAACGTTGCTACAATTGGTAGTCTTCCAATAAATTCTGGTATTAAACCAAACTTTAATAAATCTTGTGGCAATAATTCTTGGAAAATTTCATACTTATTAATCTCTTTTTTACTTTTAATTTGTGTTCCAAATCCAATTGCTTTTTCTCCAGTCCTATCTTTAATAATATTTTCTAATCCTTCAAAAGCCCCTCCACATATTATTAATATGTTCTCTGTATTGATTTGAATTAATTCTTGATTTGGATGTTTTCTTCCTCCTTGCGGTGGAACAGAAGCAATGGTTCCTTCAATTATTTTAAGCAAAGCTTGTTGTACTCCCTCTCCACTTACATCTCTTGTGATTGATGGATTTTCTGATTTTCTTGTAATTTTATCAATTTCATCAATGTAAATAATTCCTTTTTCTGCTTTTTCTACATCACCATCTGCTGCTTGAATTAGTTTTAATAAAATATTTTCTACATCTTCTCCAACATATCCCGCTTCGGTTAAAGTGGTAGCATCTGCTATTGCAAATGGTACATTTAATATTTTAGCTAATGTTCTTGCTAGTAATGTCTTTCCACATCCAGTTGGGCCTAACAGTAATATATTACTTTTTTGAATTTCGACTTCATCTTTTGATACATTTTCTTCATGAGCTACTCTTTTATAATGATTATATACAGCTACTGATAAAGTTTTTTTCGCCTCTTCTTGACCAATTACATAATCATCTAATACCTGTTTAATTTCTTTTGGAGTAGGAATATTATTCAATTCATTTAAAGTATATCCTGCTTTTTCCTCATCATATAATTCTGCATCTATAATACTTGTACAAAGTTCTACACACTCATCACAAATATAGACTCCTGGTCCTGCTACTATTTTTCTAACATTTTCTTGTGCTTTACCACAAAAAGAACATCTTACACTTTTAGGGGTATCACTTTTTGCCATTTTCTTCTCTCCTCTAAATATTTATTCCTTATTTCCTTTTGTCCATAATTCCATCAATTAAACCATATTTTAAAGCTTCTTGTGCTGTCATATAATTATCTCTTTCAGTATCTTTTTGAATTGTTTCAATACTTTGACCTGTTCGTTCACTTAAAAATTTATTTAATTTTTCTCTTGTTTTTACTAAATGATCTGCATGGATTTTTACTTCAGTAGCTTGACCTGAGATTCCTCCACCACCAATTAATGGTTGATGAATTAAAATTTCTGCATTTGGCGTTGCAAATCTCTTGCCTTTTTCTCCTGCAGCTAAAAGTGCTGCTCCCATACTAGCTGCCATTCC
Organism: uncultured Clostridia bacterium; assembly: GCA_947628415.1. Lineage (GTDB taxonomy): Bacteria > Bacillota > Clostridia > TANB77 > CAG-508 > CAG-269. The sequence continues at coordinate 5,166 of CANQZU010000062.1, forward strand.
AACACATATTGTAGATACTGGACATTTAATATAATTCATCGTATCAATAATTCCCATTCCGTCTGTAATAGAGCCTCCTGGTGAATTAATATATAAATAGATATCTTTATCTGGATCTTCTGATTCTAAAAATAATAATTGTGCAATAACTAGGCTAGAAGTTGTTGGATTAACATCTTCTCCTAAAAAGATAATTCTATCCTTTAATAATCTTGAAAAAATATCATAAGACCTTTCTCCCTTATTTGTTTGTTCAATAACATATGGTACTAAACTATTTTTTTCTAACATAATTTTTCCTCCTTCTGTTTTTATTTAATATTTTAATTTTAAATATAAAACTTTATAAAATCCAAAAAGTTGGGATTAAAATTTAACTTCTTTCTTTTACACCCCAACCTTTCTAATTTTCTTATTTGATTTTTGCATTTTTTACTAAAAATTCCATTGCTTTTTCTGATGCGATTCCTTCTTTTATGTAATTTCTTACCCTTTCATTTTTAATGAATTCTTCATCATTTTCTTTTCCATAATTTTTAGCCATTTCTTTTATTTTTTCATCTACTTCTTCATCAGTTGCCTCTATTTTTTCTGCCTTAATTACAGCTTCTAATGCTAATCTTGTTTTAATGGCTTCAATAGCTTGAGGTTCATATTCTTTTGTTATATCTTCTTTTGTCTTTTTCATCATTTTTAAATATTGCTCTAATTTTAATCCTTGATAAGATAATCTTTGTTCCATTTCTTTTAACATATTATCTGTTTCTAATTCAATCATTCCAGATGGAATTTCAACTTTTATATTTTTACAAACTTCTTTAATAACTGCTTCCTGCGTTTCATATTTAGCTTTTTCATCATTTTGTTTTTGTTGTTTTTCTTTAATGCTTTCTTTTAATTCCTTTAAAGTATCAAATTCACTAACATCTTTAGCAAATTCGTCATCTAAAGCTGGTAATTCTTTTTTCTTGATTTCGTGAACTTTTACTTTAAATGTGGCATCTTTTCCTGCTAGCTCTTTTGAAAAATATTCTTCTGGAAATTTTACTTTAATATCTTTTTCTTCATCAATTTTCATGCCTATTACTTGATCTTCAAAACCTGGTATAAAAGTATTACTTCCAATTTCTAATTCATGTTTTTCTGCTTTTCCTCCTTCGAAAGCTTTCCCATCTACAAAACCTTCAAAATCTATAGTAGCAATATCTCCACTTTCTACTGGTCGATCTTCCACTGAAATAATTCTTGCATTATGCTCTTGCATATGTCCTAATTCATGTTCTATGTCATGGTCTGTAACATTATACTCAATTTTTTTAATTTCTATACCTTTATATTTTCCAAGTTGTGCTTCTGGTTTTGTTTGCATAACTGCTGTGAAAATTAAATCTTTTCCTTTTTCAATTTGTGTTATTTCTATATCTGGTCTACTTACTACTTCTACCTTATTTTCCTTTACTGCTTCTTCTAAAGCTTCTTGTGCTACTTCATTAAATGCATCTTCATAAAAAATTTCTTTTCCATAATATTTTTCTACTATTTGCATTGGTGCTTTTCCCTTTCTAAATCCTGGTATATTGAAGTATTTAGCACTTTTAAAGTAAACTTTTTTTATAGCATCTTCAAATTTGGTAGATTCTACTGTTATTTCTAATTTTACTTCATTTTCATTTTTTGTTTTTTCAACTTTACAATTCATTTTTTTCATCCTTTCTTTTAATATCACATAGCTTATATATTATACCACATTTTTCCTATTTTGCAAGGAAATTTTTATATTTTTTAAAAAAT
>CANQZU010000063.1 GCA_947628415.1 uncultured Clostridia bacterium
ATGTGAATTTTAAAAAAATAGAACTTTTATTAAAATTTTTTCAATATAAATTTGCTATAAATTTAGTTGCATATTTTTGGCTGGGCTGGGCTGGGCTAGCTAGATTCGAACTAGCGCATGCATGAGTCAAAGTCTTATTAGAATATCCCATAATATTCTTTTATCTATATTTTGAAAATATTTAGTAATATCCATTTTTAATATATATCAGAAACTTTTATTATTCTTTCTTTTGGTTCATATATTTTAAATTCGTTATATTTTCCATGTTTATATTTAAAATTTAATTGTCAACATATATTCTATATATTTTTCTATTTTAAATATTATAACTAATTTATCATCACTATTCTTTTTCACTATTTTTCTATTCCTTAAATATATAACTTAAAGAAGAGAGCATTGCTCCCTCCTTTAAATGTGTTCAAACAATGGTCAGTGCTACTTAAAGCACGATACGAAAACCAATATTGAAGTTTCTATAATTACGATTGCGATTGAAACGACTAGCCATAGGATAGTTACCATCATCGATATAAGAACCACCACGGATAACAGCCAACTTGCCATCAGTTTCATTTGTCCAAGTCCAACAGTTCCCTGCTAGATTTGAGATACCACAGATAACGTGTTTACCTGTGGTTTCCAATGTTTGAGTTGAACCTGCACTATTCCAATAGTTTCCTATTTCTGCGCTATCTTTATAGACTTTGAACTCACCAACTGTTTCTGCACATTCTTCACAGATTGCATCCCATTCTTGACCATCCAAAAGTCTACCACCAAGCTTCGCGGCCTGTTCAATAGCTTTAGGCTTACTTATATTGACCCAAGGCATTGCACCTTCAATAGATTTTGGAGTTCTCTTAGCTCCTTTAGAGATTTCGTAGGTCGATACAAAAAAGCCCTTCACAAGTCTGCCATATTTTAGAGTTCTTTCTGGAACCCAGGTGAAGATGTTGCCTTCTTGGTCAATTATCCGATAATTCTTGCTTTCAATAGCACCATCAAGATATTTGAATCCCTTTGGCATGTATACTGGCGTATCGTTCACCTTAACAGTTGTTGTTGTGGTTTCCGTTATTACTCTCTCCAGACTCTCCAGAAATTCATCCATATCCTCTTCGTCAATGTAATCTTCAGCAATGCCTCTGATTTCATCTTTAAGATGATTTGATGTTTTTTCCTTGAGTTCAGTTTCTGTGTTAGAAACCTTCTTGGCTGTACAATTTCCATTTTGCTGAACACTTAACACGATTTTCTTGCAGTCGCAAGAAGTCACTTTTACACTTTTCATTTTAGAATCCTCCTTAGATGTTTTTATTGTATCTGAAAAGTATTAGGTCCATAATGTCCCTAATTAATGATTATTATACTATATCTATATCGAAAAGTCAATTTATGTAAATTTTTTTAACCTTATCACTTGCCCTGCTCTGCTTATTTACTTATTTGCAACTTGGAAATGATATAATTTTCATTACTAGAATACTTATACCTTTGATAATCAGATATTTACAAATATTGATCCAAAAAAGCAACTTGAACATGAAGAAGGAAAAAAAGATTGGGATTTAGAAAGATAAGTAAAAGCACCATTTGGTGCTTTATTACTTAAAAAACTAATATCCTTCTTTTAATTTATCACAAATAACATTATTTATGGATTTATTTCTTAAATTTATTATTTTTATAATCTCTTCTCTTTTTCCATTTATAACTTCAAATTTCCACATTCTACATTCTGTTAGTTCTATTTGAATAAGTACTTGATTTGGTAAATTAGTATAATTTTCATATGTTTCAAAATGCTTTTCTTTTATTTTTTCTACAAATATTTTATTTGCACTAGGATGACCTATAATTTTAGCAATTCCTTTAAAATATACTGTATCAATATTTATAGCTACATTTTTATTTTCTTTAATATTTTGGATTTTTTCAAATCTATTGTCTGTTTGAATATATATTTTCAATCCATCATTTACTATACACATTTTACTTGCAGAAACAATTCCTTTTTTATTTGCAGTTGCTAAAATTACATATTTTGTATTTTCTAATAATCTTAAAATTTTATTTATCAATTCTTGATATTCCATAACTTTTTATTCCTTTACTTTTCTAGCAAATATTTTAGCTTTCCCATGATAATGTGGTTTTCCATGTGTTGTATCTTCTTTCATATATTCATTATAATAGATTATTTCAAAGTCATTAAAATAACTTTTTAATTCATTTTCCTTAAAATAATGTTTTATAAATAATGCACATTCACTTGCATTTTTAATATCTCTTACAAATCCTGGATCTTTCTCTGTAAAAACTACAATATAAATATAACCACCTATATTAAGACTATCTTTAATTTTCTTTATTGCTTCTTGTAAATATTCGTCTTCCATATGTTCTAAAGAAGTTGACGCTAAAATAAAATCAAATTTTTCATTAACTTCTAAAGATAAAAAGTCTTTATTTTGTATATCTATATTTAAATTTAATTTTTCAGCACTTTCATTTATCTTATTACATCCCTCAATACTTGGTTCTACTGCTACAACATTAAATCCTAATTTTGATAAATAAATAGAATTTCTACCTTCTCCTGCTCCTATATCTAGTGCTTTAGAAGGTTTAACATTGTATTTTTCAATCATTGCTTGCATTCCATCGGATTGTTGTGTGCTAAAATAATTTTCTTTTCTTCCATAAAAATCATCAAATTTCATAATATTATACAATCCTTTATTTTTTACTATTTCTTTCTTGTTCTTCATATAATTTCACAACTTTATTAGCATAGTCCCAACCAACTCTATTATCATCATGAGTTTCTAAAAATTCTTTGAATAATTCATATTGTTCTTTTCTACAAACTCCTCCTACTGTTCTTGGAATCCATTCTTTTACATATACTATATGAGGCAAATAATCTGCTCCACCATCTGGTATTGCTTCAAGTCCAAAAACAATTTTATCAACCTTACATTTTATCGCCGCACCGAAACCTAATAAACAAGGCTCTAATGTGCTATATAATACTAAAGGTTTTTTTGATGAATAAACTTGTCTTTCAGCTTTCACTAAAGCCATAAAATCTCCATGTGTTATTGGTGAATTTAATGTATATGTTAGTGTGGAAGTCTCACTAAGAACTTCATCTCCAGCAACTACTATTACTCCGATTGGTAGTTCATGTTTTTCTAACATTCCTTTTCTTCCAACTTCTAATGCTCTTTTCATCCAATATTGTTCTTCTTCTGTACCTTCAGAATAAGTTACAATATTTTTAGCTAAATAGTCTTTATCATAAAATTCTTTTAATAATTCATCACATTCTGTTTTTCTTACATTTTCAATTACAGAAATATTATATTTATTCTCAAGTTGTTTTATTTTTAACAATTTGTCTCCAGTGTTATATTTAATTGCCTCCTCTATACTAGAGCCAAATACAAATTTATTCACTCCTATATTAATTGCAGTGTTAAAGCAATTTTCACATGGCTCACAAGTTGTAACTAATGTTAATTCTTTTACATCATTCATATTTAACCTTTTATACTCATCTAAAACTATTATCTCAGCATGATTTAAAGAATTTTTTGATGAACGAACTTTATTGTAGGCTTTTGCGACTATATTTCCGTTAGCAATTAGAACTGCTCCATAAGGTTGTTCGCAAGCTTTTACTCCTGTTTTTGCTAACTCTAATGCTAAATCCATATAATATTCATAATCCATTAATAGTCACCTCTTCTATTTAAAAGATTATAAAACTCATTTTTTCTGGTTTCTTCCTCAAATGCTCCTGTAAATTTAGAAGTAATAGTTTGTGCTTTTACTTTTTTTACTCCTCTTGCAATCATACACATATGTTTTGCTTCAATGCATATAGCAACATCATTTGTACCCAAATTCGTTTGTATATCTTCTACTATTTGTTCCATCATTCTTTCCTGCACTTGTAGTCTTTTAGCATATTTTTCAACTATTCTAGCCAATTTGCTTATTCCTACAATTTTTCCGTTTGGTATATATGCTATATGTACTACTCCGAAAAAAGGCATTAAGTGATGTTCACACATTGAACTAAATTCAATATCTTTTAATAATACAATGTCTTTATATTCTTCTTCAAATGTTGTATATTTTAAATCTGGAGCTTCTAATAATTCTTCATACATATTAGCTACTCTTTTAGGTGTATTAATTAATCCATCTCTTTTAGGATTTTCTCCTAAAGCTATTAATAGATTATATACTGCTTCTTCTATTTTCTTCTTATTCACAAATATTACTCCTTTTTATATAACTACTTTAGCAGCCACAGCCTATTATGCCACCACAGCCACTATCACTACAATCGTCTTCAGCTTCTTGTTGTTTTTTTCTTCTTTCATTTTCTTCTCTTTGTTTTCTTACTTCTGCTGTTCCTCTAAGGTTTGCTGGCAATTTTGTATCATATTTTTTACACATATTAATAAATCCTTCTTCTAACTTTTTAAGTTCTTGTTTTTCTTCTTCTAATTTTTGTTTTTCTTCTATAGCTGACTCTACTTCACCTTTTACTAAAGTATCAATATATTCAAAAAGTTCAGGTGACTTTTTTCTCAATTCATCTTCATATGAATCTCCCATACCTGCAAAAAATCCTATTTGATCTTTTGCCATTTCATATAATTCTTCCACGCTTGAAGAACTGTCTACCATTTCTGCTATTAAATCTACATATTCTTGCATTTGCTCTTCACTCATATTTTGTCCTCTTTTAGGTTTTATTGTATCAGTAGGCAATTCATATTTCTTTTTTACTTGATTAATTTTTGCACTTATTGGAGATTCATGTTGTTGAAATTCTCTAAATATCAAATCAAAGTCTGACAAATTCTCATCAACTCCAAGTTGTTTATTTATTTCAGCAACTCTACTTGATATTTTTTCTAACTTTTTCTCAACTTTTAATTTTTCTTCAAATATTATGTCTTGATTAGAAGTATGTTCTACTACATATTGTATAAAATCTTCTTGTACAAATTCTGGATATACTTCTTTATATATAGGAAGCATTGTTTCTATCCTCATACCACTTCTTTCAAAGTATTCAAATAATCTTTTATTTATATATTCTTTCTTTTGTTCTGGTGTCATATTACCTTCTGTTGCTTTTTTCTCGCTACTACTAATAATTAATTTTAGAAATCCTTGCATATTATTTCCTTGCTCCATAACTATACATCCTTTCATTTTTTTAAATATATATAAGTTTACCATAATTTTACTAGAAAAACAAGTAATTCTGAAATTTTTATCAGTGTTTATTCTCTACAAAATTGGTTTTCTAAAAATTTTGCTTCTTCCTCTGTTAATTTATCATTTATAACAGCACATCTCAATAACCTCCTTATATTTTTCCATTTCATACATTTTGAATAGCCTTTTGCAGTTAATTCAATGTATTCTGTAATTTCTTCAAATATGTAATATGGTACACAAAATTCTTTATTTAATTGCTCCATCTTGTACTTCTCCTTTTTCAATGTAATTAAGTATAAAAATATAATAAAGTGTTAAGACTTATAAATATAACACAGAAAAATATTAAAATCAATACATAGAAAAATTTATGAAGTGATTTAGATATGTCATTGATTGCAAGATTTGATGGAAATATGAATGTAATAGGAAGATTACTAAAAGAATATAGAATGAAGAAAGATTTATCTTATGAAAAACTATCTGCAAAATTAGAATTAATGGGAATCAGTATTCATAAGCAAAGTTTATATGATATTGAAAATAACAAAAGAACTGTAAAAGATTATAAATTATTTGGAATTGAACATGTTCTTGGAATAGATGTAAATGACTTACTTAAAGACATTAGCGACAAATTTTAAATAAAAATTTTTGAAAATTTTACAAATATAAAAAATAATGCTATACTAATAATAGCTTAAGTGAAAGATATCCATTCATGGTAGCGGTACTAGATATGTGAGGAGAACACATATCTTTTTTTATGCCAAAAGAAAAAGGCGGTCGCCGTCCTCCTTCAAAGATTATTCTTTGTTTTTGTCTGTGCTTTGGTTTTCATTGTCATTATTACTTAAAAGAATAATACAATTAGTCGCCAAATTAACTCATAGGATGTCATATAAAACTGCACCTCCCTTCTTCAAGGGATTATCCTTATGTAAGGACTTTTTTTATCATACTTTATTCTCTAATATTTTACAATAAGATTAGAAATATTTCATAAATTAATTATTTTCTACTAGCCAATTATAGACTTTAGTCTGGATTTTTGCTAAATCGCAATATATTTCATTTTGTCTATAATCTGGTATAAAGTATCTACAACAATTTAATAATGTTTTAGCTGAAGCAATTAATTTTGCATAAAAAAATTATCATATTTAACTACTTCCGAAATCGGTTTTAAGGAAAGTGTGAATACGATAATCCTTTTGGCTGGGCTGGCTAGATTCGAACTAGCGCATGCATGAGTCAAAGTCTTATCTTTCATCTAACTTTTAACATTTTTTGTTATTAAGTATTATCTCTTGAAGTGGCTATTTTTC
>CANQZU010000064.1 GCA_947628415.1 uncultured Clostridia bacterium
TAACTACATGAAAGGATTAAAACACATATAAATATTCCAAATATTATTAAATATTTTTTCCAACTTATTTTTTCTTTCAATATCCATTTTGATGCTAAAATTGTTATAATAATAGAACTTGTACTAATTACAGAAACAATTGAAACATTTCCATCTAATAATGCAAATCTATTAAATATTGAAGATAAAACATCTAGTATCGATTGCAATATAAAATATTTTTTTGAATTTATTTTTCCAATATCTATATAATCCCATTTTTTTGCTATTAAACAATAAGATAATATTCCTATTGTAATTATTAATGCATAATTGAATACTACATATAAAGGGCTTTGAAATTGTGTAATATATATTTTGTTCATAAAGTCTGATATTCCATAAAATAATACTACTCCCCATGAGTATATTATAGCTTTTTGCTTTGCTTTTTCATTTATTTTTTCTTTATAATTTTTTTTATCTTTGGCTATTATTATAGATAATATAACTAATATTCCAGAAACTATTAATTGTATGATTGTAAATCTTTCTTTCAAAATCAAAATACCTAACAAAAATGTTACAATTACTTGAGCTCTTTGTATTGATGATGTTATAGCTACTTTACCATATTTGATAGCTGAAATAGAACAATAAAATCCTATGGATTGTATTAATATTCCTGGTAACATTCTAATCATATCTAAAATTTTTAATTTTACAATAATTTGTGGATTAATAATCAAACTAACTAAAATCATAATAAAATGATAAATTAACATTCCCATTATCGCTATTCTTTTAGGTTCATTATTTGAACATTTCTTAATAGCTATCGATACAAATCCCCATATTACTGTTGATAACAAGCAGTAATATAACCACATAGAATTTTCTCCTAATTTTCATATATATTATTATTTATTTTCAATACCATTCTTGTCCAATGAGTTTTAAATCCTAATCTTTCATATAAATGTTTTGCAATATTTTCGCCCATCACTTCTAATGATATATCCTTATTTTCTTTTTTTGCCATATCGATTATTTTATTTAATGCTATTGTTCCTATTCCTTTACCTCTGTATATTTCATCTATATAAAATCTATACAAATATATTTCTTTTTCATAATTTTTTATTCCTATAAAACCAATCATTTCATTATTAAATACGATTTTATAATATTCTTCATTTTCTTCAAAAATTATCTCCTCTGGTTTTATTATTCTTAATTGATATATTGGATCAACTGTATTATGATGTTTCCATTCCTCTATAATCCATTTTCTAAAATAGTCATTTTTTTCTTTTTCTAATTTTACACATAATTCTTCCAAATTTAACACCTTCTATTTATATTTTTATTTATTTTAACATAAACTTACTAGAATATAAAGATAAGCTATATCATGAGTATTAAAGATCATCTTTTTTCTCATTTTAAAAAATTTTTCATATAGGATGATACTTTGCAAAATTTTCTTCGTAACATAGGATTTTGGCTTTGCTACAAGTCCTTAACCTCTCCTATCTATATGTTATGGAATACCATCATAACATAATAAATTTTTAATACCATATATTTTTGTATTATATCTTGCATAAAAAATACCATTCTTTGCACAATTATATTTTTATCTATCTGTTCAATAAAGTTCGAACAGATTCGTCGTTGATCTGAATATTCTTATAGAATTTTTCAAAAAAACTTAAAAATAAATACTTACACAGCACACCAAAGATGATTTTTTATGAAACGAATTTTTAATTTATTACTTAATTTTGATTATTTTTATTATAACTAGGATTCAAAGATTTATAATATGGTCTTGGTGCATTTCCTATTTGATATAATTCTCCTGCTTTTGCATCACAAATTATTTTTTGTGCAGGTTCGATATGAGCATCTATATTATCTGCAAAGTTAATAATAATTACTTCAAGCATTTTAGGTAATACCAATGCTCCCCACTCACTATATTCATTCATATGGCTACCAATCATATGAACTACTTGATTTTTAAACTGTTCATCAATTTGATATTTTGCTAGATAATTTTCTACTATATGTGCACCTTCATAAGAATGTCCTAGTAGGGCAAAACTATTACTAGAATTAGAACTATAATTTTCACTTTCTATAAAATCATTAAAATCGTTTGTTTTTCCTATATCATGAGTCAATGCTCCAAATATAACTAAATCCATGTCTACTTCTAAATTAGGATATAAATTACATATTGCAATAGCATTTCTTGTAACGCTATATATATGACATAATAATCCACCTCTGAAATAATGATGAGAACTTAGAGTAGCAGGTTTATTCATTAACTTTTCTTTATAATCTTCATAAATTGTCTGTACTACTTCTCTTAATATAGGATTTTTAATATTATTACTATATTCAATACACTTGTGATACACTTCTTTTAATTCTTCATTCATTTAAATTCATATAACCTTTCATATATTATAGTTTCATTATATAATTAATTTAAAAATAATTCAACATGAAATACGTATTGTAATAAAATTTTAGTAATTTATAATTTAAAATGAAATAAATTAGAAATGGCTAAATGTAAGCGAAAGCCATGACACTCCCTATATATTATATAGGAATAATTTTATATAAAGAAATCTTTCAAACATAGATATATAAAGAAATATGGTAAAAGATATAAGTATAAAATACTTAAGTTAAAATTATCAGCATAATAAAAAGCGTTCTTATAAGACGTTAAATCCTATAAAAACATTTAGATTGAAGCGGATGTTGTAGTTATCTACAATTTTTTTCTTTCTTTGACGATTGATACAAATATCAATCAAGTTACTAAAGTATATCACAATTTTTATAACTTGCAATATATTTACAAAAAAAATTTTAAAATATTATATACATAGTTGATTTCCTTTTTAAAAGAAGTCAGGCATCGCCTAACTTCTCAATGACATTATTCAATTTTAACAATGACCTCTGTATCCGCCACCAATAGGCCGTCCGCAATGATTGGTTCTTGGAGGCTCAGGCAAATCTGATCCACAATGACCTCCGTAACCACCAATGGGCTGTCCACAATGATTGGCATAGAAAATATGCATTTTTGAAAATAACTTCTTCATAATAATTCCGATCATATAACTATAAGATGTTAATGATCTTGAAAAAACAGTTACATAAGTTCTCATTAATTCCATCCTCCAATCTCGCCATTTTCTTTAACGACACAAAAAAAATTGTTAGGTACTTTCTTAAAGACTTTAATAAATGCCTTTAAGAGATCAACAGGTTGAGCTTCGCAGGTATCATTAACAACGAAACAAGCTCTTTTTAAAATAATACTTGCTTTGAAACTCTCCCCATGAATTATTAATGGTGTTTGACACCCATATGAGTATGCACTTGGAAGCTTAATTCCCATTTCTTTTTCAAATGACACATATACGTCTGGAGCATTTTGAAGCTCTCTCAAAAGAATTGTCCCAAATCCCATATTATCATAATGGTGTAAACATTTTAATATTTCATCTCTATTGGAAAGCCATGGCTTAACCAAATTGAGATTGATCCTAATTTTTTCCTTATATGGTAGCGAATTGTAAAATGCCTGTCTATCATATTGACTTTTTGTACAACGGATTTTATCTGCATCATCCTCTTTGTAGCTCTGAGCAGAAATATTTAATCCATCAACAATAGATAAAAGATATTCAAACTTATCCCTGTTTTTATAACACGTTATCGGTACAGCTGTTGTCACATACACTTTCAGATCAGATTTTTTTTGTATTTCTTCAATACAATAAATAAGTTCATCTAAAAACAAACACGGTTCTCCACCTAAAAATAACACGTCATCTACTTTATCGCTAACAGAAAGAATTGATTGAGTGATCTTTTCTTTATTAGGTTTAGTAGTAAAATCCTTACATGTAATCCGATCAATGCAGTGTTTACATTGATTGTCACAAATGCCTGTAAAATGAACATCTATGCTAGAATACCGTCCATCACAACTATTACAATGTAAATTTGGAAATTTAAAATTTTTTAACATCATTTTTTCCCTCCCTTTTAATTAAAATAGGTATTGAATAAACTAATATGTCAATATATATACTATACCATAAATCGACATAAAATGCAACATCTGTTATTTTATATGTCTTGTAGATATTCTTCTAATTCAGATAGTTTTATTTTTTTAGTCAAATTAGATACATAAACATCATTTGAATAATTAAATACTAAAAAAGTAATATTTTAATGATTACTCTATGAGGCTCAATATATGAAATATTAGTCTTTTCAATTTTTTTAATACTGCCATTTACAAACTTTGGAGTGACTTTTGAAAACTCACATATAAATTCAAGCCTTTGTTTTTGACTTTCTTCAAATTGTAGTTCTTGCTTAATTATCTCCATTTCAAACACCATCCCTTCCTTATAGATTTAGGATGATTTTTTGCAAACAAAAAAATCAACCATTTTACTGATTGATTTTCATATCTATCTGTTCTATAAAAAGTTCGAACAGATTCGTCGTTGGAGCGTTTAAGGAGGTTATTTACGAAAAATTTTCCTCCCACATTTTGCTCAAAAAATATTTCGATTAATCAACTGATAAATTTATTATAACTAAAGAATATAGCTTTTTCAAGAAATTTTCAAAAAATACTATACTTTTTCTAATTTTTAGTGTATAATAAAATAAATTAAGGAATACTATACATTGTAGATAGATATTCTACTAGGTCTGAAATAGTTTACTAAACTAGGACCTGACCCGAACTGATGCTAAGCGTCAGTAAAAGCCATTCAAACGAATGGCTTTTAATTTATATTATTGTATTTCACTAACATTACAAGAAGATACAAATATAACATTTTCTTGCAAAATTGTAAGTTATCGTGCACTATTTTTTAAGTAATCTTTCAAATAATGGTATCAAAAAAACAATTCTAAATAATATAAATAAAACAAATATTTTTGTTTCTATATAAAAAATCTTTGACGAATCATTTTTATTTATATATATTTTTCTTTTTGTACCTGTTTTAGGAATAAAACAATTAGATGACCATTTAGTTGAATAAAAATTTTCTTTATTATCATAAAAATATTTTAACCTAATCTTATATGTTACTGGGTCATCACTATTTGATCTAGGTACTCTCTCATGTGAGCACACTTCAGCTTCTATAGCATTATATGTTTTTCTCTTAATAAGTAAATTTAAAACATCATATACTATCCATACAATAAGTAAAATACAAAATATAGTATAAAGTATTATAAAAAATGTTTCCATTTCTCTCCTCTCCATTCCTTTAATCTAAACAAAAAATTACTATTTGTTGTTTCTATAATATAGTTTTCTCCATCATATTTTATTGTTAAATCCTTTTATTTTTCAATAAATTTATTATATGCCTAAAATCTTTACCTCTAAAGAAAAATGTTTCAGCTTTTGTAAATGGAATATTATTTTTTCTTTTATAATCTAGTTTATCTATTACAGTCAACATATCTGAAACTTGAAATAATCTCTTCTTTGTATAGTCAAAATCTATTCTTCTTTCTACTTTAGGATTACTAGCAAAAAGGGCATCCAATATTGTTGCTAATGTTTCTTGCCCATTATCATAATAAATAACAATTTTATCAAATGAATCTAAATATTCTT
>CANQZU010000065.1 GCA_947628415.1 uncultured Clostridia bacterium
TAAGAATAATAAAAATAAAAGGGGAAGCCATCATGTATTTAATAGTAGGATTGGGCAATCCAGAAAAAGATTATAGTAATACCAGACATAATATGGGATTCAATACCATCAATAAAATAGCAGATGAATATAAAATTAAAGTAACCAAAAACAAATGTAAAGGACTAATGGGAACAGGAATAATAGAGAACCAAAAAGTAATTTTATTAAAACCTCAAACATTTATGAATTTAAGTGGAGAAAGCATTAAACAAGCAGTTGAATTTTATAAAATAGAAAAGGAAAAAATTATTCTCATTTATGATGATATGGATATTGAACCAGGTGTAATAAAAGTAAGAAAAACTGGAGGACCAGGTAATCATAATGGAATGAAGTCAGTTATTACACAGTTAAACACACAAGAATTTGCAAGAGTTAGAATAGGAATTGGAACACCAAAAGAAAAAAGTCATGCAATAGAATATGTAATAGGGGCTATACCACAAGAAGATAAAGAAAAATTAAATCAAGCCACTACATTAGCAAAAGAAGCAGTCATTGAAATTATAAAAAGTGGTGTTGATATTGCTATGAATAAATTTAATTAAAAATTACAAAAAAGAAAGGAAATATATTAAAAATGACAGAAATATTAGTACAAGCAGAAGATGAAAAAAGAAAAATAGCTTTATTAGAAAATGGAAAATTATTGGAATATTATGAAGAAGATGAGAGCAATTCTAGAAAAGAAGGAAATATTTATATTGGAATTGTTAAAGATATTGTAAAAGGAATGCAATCTGCTTTCGTAGATATTGGCACAGAAAAAAATAGTTTTATTCATCTGAAAGATATTTTGCCTAAAATTGATGAAACTAAACAAACTCAAGAAGAAAACATAGAAATCAGCAAAATAGTCAAGCCAAATCAAAAAATATTAGTACAAGTAAAAAAGGATAGTAATGAAAAAAAAGGAGCTAGAGTATCGACTCATATTAATCTACCAAGTAAATATATAGCACTTCTTCCTAATACAGATATTGTAACAATTTCTCAAAAAATAGAAGAACAAGAAGAACAAAAAAGATTATTAAAATTAGTAAAAGAAAACTTAAGCAAAGGGAATGGAGCAATTATAAGAACATCAGCTAAAGGAAAAAATGAAGAAATTATAGAAGATATCAAAAAAGTTGAAAAAAAGTGGGATGATATTTTACAAATTAGCATTCATCCAGAATCCAATAAACCACAATTATTATACAAAAGTGAAAATATATTAGAAAAAATGTTAATAGATTTATCTAGTAGTAATATTGAAAGAGTATTAGTAAACAATATGCAACTAAAACAAGAATTGGAAGAATTTAAAAACGAAAATAAAGAATACAGCCAAATGAAAATTGAATTATTTAAAGACAATTTATGGAATCAATATGATATGGATAAGCAAATTGAAAAAATACAAAATCGAAAAATTTGGTTGAAATGTGGAGGATTTATAACTATTGATAAAACAGAAGCCTTAACAGCAATTGATGTTAATACAGGGAAATATACAGGTAATCAAAATCTAGAAAAAACAGTTTATAAAGTAAATGAAGAAGCGACAATTGAAATAGCAAAACAATTAAGATTAAGAGATATTGGCGGAATTATTATTATTGATTACATTGACATGGAAAACCAAGAAAATAAAGAAAAAATTGAAAAACTTTTAAGAAATGAACTAAAAAAAGATAGAAGTAAAAATCAAGTAGAAGGTTTTACAAAATTAGATTTAATGGAATTAACTAGAAAGCATATATGTAGCCATAAAGATTAAGGAGAATTAAATGAAGGTAGGATTTGTACATTTAGGATGTAGTAAAAACTTAATTGATACAGAAGCAACTATTCGGATTATTTAAAAAGAACCAATATGAAATTACTAATAATGAAAAAGAAGCACAAATTATCGTAATTAATACCTGTGGATTTATTGATTCTGCTAAAGAAGAAGCAATTAATACTATTTTAGAAATGGCAGAATATAAAAAAAAGAATTGTAAATATTTAATTGTTATGGGATGTTTAGTACAAAGGTATTATGAAGATTTATTAAAGCTATTACCAGAAGTAGATTTATTTATAAAAATTGAAGATTATGACACATTGTGGGAGAAAATAGAAAATTTAATTAAAAAAGATATTGTTACTAAAAGCAACAAAAAAACATCTCAAAAAATAATGGATATACCAACTATGCCAATGCTAACAGAAGAACAATTCTTAAATAGAACAATTACAACTGGTCAAAATTATGCTTATTTAAAAATTGGAGAAGGATGTAGCAATAAATGCACTTACTGTGCGATTCCTTATATTCGAGGACCATTTGTAAGTAGAGAAAAAGAGGATATCTTACAAGAGGCTAATCAATTAGCCAAACAAGGAATAAAAGAAATCATTATTATAGCACAAGATACCACAAAATATGGAGTTGACTTGTATGGTGAGAGTAAACTAGCAGAATTATTAAAAGAAATTAGTAAAATAAAAGAAATTAAATGGATTCGATTTTTGTATTCTTATCCAGAAGGTATAACAGATGAATTAATAGAATTAGTGGCTACAAATCCTAAAATAGCAAAATATTTTGATATACCAATTCAACACGTTACAAATTCCATTTTGAAAAAAATGAATCGAAAAACCTCAAAAGAACAAATACAAGATTTAATACTTAAAATAAGAAATAAAATTCCAGATGTTACTTTAAGAACTAGTTTAATTGTTGGCTTTCCAGGAGAAACCGAAGAAAATTTTGAAGAGTTATTGCAATTTATTCATACAGCAAAATTTGATAAATTAGGAGCCTTTATGTATTCAAAAGAAGAAGGAACACCATCAGCTAAATTACCAAATCAAATTCATGGAAATACGAAAAAATCAAGATATCGTAGAATAATGGAAGAACAACAAAAAATTTCAAAAGAAAATTTACAAAAAAAATTACATCACCAATATGATGTCTTAGTAGAAAATGTTTCTTTTGATGGTAAATACTATATAGGTCGTACTATGCAAGATGTACCAGAAATTGATGGATTGGTTTATATAGAAAGACAAAAAGGAACCAATTACTTAAATAAATTTATAAGATGTGAAATAATTAAAGTAGACAATTACGATTTAATGGCAAAAATAAAAGAATAAGGAGATGAAATAAATGAAAATTAATTTAGAAGATGGCAAAGTTATCAATTTGACTATTCGTAAAAATGAAAAAGGAGTTTATGAGTATTATTATGGCAACTTTCTACTTGGTGTTTATGCCCCAAATGTTATGAAAGGTAACCAATTTTTAGAAGTAGATTTAGAGAAATTAAATACATTAGACAATGAATTAAGTGCAGAAAGTAAAGATGAAATCAAACAAGTTATTTGTAAAGTGAAAGAACAAATTGAAGAGTTAGATTTAGAAACAATTGAACAAGAAGCAAAAGAAACAGCAGTATTAGACGAATATATGCAAGAAGTAGGAATAAATAGAGAAAAAGTAAAATCTGTTACAACGGTAGAGTTAAATAGGAAAAAACAAAAGGAAGAAAAACCAGAGGAGCAAGTAGAATTAGAAAAAAGTCCAAAAGTAGCAACTACGAAAGATGTAAATATTAGACAAACCATTGATATAAATGAAAAAGTAAATGATGTACAAGATATTAAGGCATGGTTAGGAGAAAAATTACCAGCTGAAGTTCAAAAAATTGCTGTTATTGATGCAGATGATGGCTCTGAATTAACAGACGAAAATGGAGATATCATGGATGTTTCCCCATCTACACGATTTATTTTAGTAACAATTGATAAAAATAATAAAGTAGAGCCATTAAGAAAATATATACCACAGTTAGAACAAACTTATGCTTCTGGAACAAATGAAACATATCAAATTAGTACAGAAGGTTCTGTAGAAAAAGATTCTGCTTTATCAGAATATAGAATTGGTAGAAAAATTATACAATTAGATAAAGATGTTGGAAAACATTTTGAATTTAATATTGGACAAGCTAGTCCATATCAGAAAGGACTTGTTACTAATGAAGTAAGAGGTCAATATACTACCTTTAGACCAGATAAATCTGCTTTAGAGGCAAATGGATATTATAAAGGCATTGATCATCCAAGAAAAATATATGAAGAAGCTCAAAGGCAAGAAGAACAAGGTTACCAACCAGAAGAATTTACTCGGAGAAGATATAGATGGTAATGATAATACATCATCTCATGGCTATATTACAGAAGAATATATAGTAGATGAAAATGGAGAAAAATATACTTATGAGCAATTAGCTACTAGGTGGGGAAAATATAGAGACGGAAAACCAGATAAAGATTCTGTTAAAGAATGGATAAAAAATCAAAAAGAAAAAAGTGAAGATAAAACAGTTAGTGATATGATTACAGATGGAGACGAAGAGTTTGAAGATCCTAGAATATCTGAGCCAAGACAAAATTAAAAACAAAAAAAGATTTCTGTATTTAAGCAAACAGAAATCTTCTTTTTTTAAATTGGTTCAACATGGACAACAGTTTTATAAATCTTATCTAAACCATTAATTGTATTTTCTAATTGATCTGCTAATTCATGACTTTCAAAAGTAGACATACTACCATCTAATTCAATAGTTAAAAAGACTAAATATCGGTTACCAACAGGAGTAGAAACAATATCATCTACTTTTTGAATTTCTGGGAAAGTGTGAGCAATATCTAAAATTAAATGTTTTGTTTTATCATCTACGCTAATATCCATTAAAACATTATAACTCTCAATAAAAATTTTTACGCCAGTATAACAAATCCAAAGAGAAATACCAATTCCAACTATACTATCAAACCAATATATATGAATAAGAGTAAGAAGCACAGAAAATAAAGTAAAAGTAGTAATGACGCAATCGTTTCTGTGATCTTTCATAGTAGCTTCTAACAATATATTAGGATGCTTTTGATAGGCATATCTTGTATAAATAAAAAGAAACAATTTAGTGATAATTGTAATTATACAAATTACTACTAAAAACCAAGAAAATTTTATAGAACTTCCTAAAAATAAAGTAAAAATAGAATCATATAGTAATTTAGCAGAAACTAAAATCATAGAAAGACTAATAAACATAGAGAAAATATATTCTGCTTTTCCATGACCTAAATTGTGATCTTCATCATGAGGAATGCTTGCAATTTTATTCCCAATAAAAGTCATTAAAGAAGCAAAAATATCACCAGCACTATTAAAACTATCTGCTATCATCGCTTGGCTATGACTTATAAAACCAACAATTGCTTTTATGAGTAATAAAAAGAGATTTCCAATCATTCCATAAATTCCTGCTTTTTTTGTTAAAATAAACTTTTCTTCCATAAAATCCTCTCCTTTTTACATTCTTATGATTATAACACAAAAAATAGAAATAATAAAGTATTTAAATAATA
>CANQZU010000066.1 GCA_947628415.1 uncultured Clostridia bacterium
TGGAAGATTATTTATACCAACTACTACAAGCAATAATCCAAATCAGAAAGGTAGAAATGACCAAAAATATTGCAATAACTTATATTTAGATACAGGAAAAACTTGCAGAGAAATTGGAGCTTTAAATAAGCAAAAAGAGAAAATTAAAAATAGTCTAATTTTAAAAGAATATACTAGAGAATATAAGAGAATGCATGGATTACATTATAATCACACAGAAATATTTAAAGAGAAACAATTTAAAGAATGGTCTAAAAAAGCTAGAAATTTAAGAGATACTTATAAAGATGAACAATTAGAAAAATTTAAAATTGAATTACAAAAATTAAGTGATAAATATTTTGAGGTATAGTCTTCATATTTGCAAAATTATGTAAATTGTGCTATAATATTTATATATGCACATTGAAAAAAGAATAATAAAAATTCATACTCTCTAGCCCAAGTGTATTTTACATATAGTAACCACAAAACCAATAAAACAAAATGGAGGTACATTATGAACATTGAGAAATATTACAACGAAGTGGTAACTGGAAACAGGTATGATTTTGATGGTGCATCTAAACACAATCAGGAAATGATTTGTGCAAAGGTAAAAGCAGCTGACATGCCCATCATTGAAAAGAGGTTCGTATCTCAAAATCACTATGGTTGCTGTCTGCATTATGGGATGACTCTTTTTCATATACTGCGTGAGCATATGATTAAGTGCTATATCGCAATTACTATGGAGGAAAATCCTATCACACACGAGAAAACGGACAACCATGTAAGTGTTTGCTATTTCAAAGATGGCAAAAGATACATTGCTGATCCTGTGGAAACTGTAAAAATTGGAAAAGGAAAATTTTACGACATACCAATTGACTGCTACATGAAGGAACAAGGCACTATTTGGTTGTATGACCCCTATGGAGAGTATGGAAATCAGTTATTCTTTGAGGGGTTTTTAAACCATCCAATCGAGACTTTGAAAGGGTGTTGAAAACCCAAAAAGACTCGGCAAGGTATCTAATACCCTGTCGAGTTTTTTACTTTTTACTAAATATTTTTTGTATTTTATTTAATATCCTTTGTAAGATACTTAATTTTTCAACTTTCTTTAATGACACTTCTTGATTTTTTGTAAAATCATAATCATTATTATTACTCTTTTGAAATAAATTATCTGGATTATATTTTTCTCTTAATTCATTTTGATATATTAATTCATTCTCTTTTAATTTTCTTTCAAATTCTTTTCTTTGTTGATCATTACACCAAAATTTTTTATTTATGATTGATAACATACCTATAGTTTTAGGATTTAAATTCATTTCTTTCAATGGTTTATTAAAATCAATTGTTGATATATATGTATTTGATGCATTTTCTTTTAAGAATCTTAAAAATCTTTCTGAAATTTTATCGACATCTGCTTTTTTTGTATGATCTAATATATCTAATATTTCAGAAATTGCTAAACTATATTCTTGATTTATCATTTTTTTCCTCTTTACTATTACATTATTTAATTATTCTTGCTCAAGACCTTTGGAAGTTTCTTTTTCTTCCATTGCTGCAATTAAATCAGATTGAACTTTTGTTGTTAATCCGTCTCTTGATATTTCTGACAATTCAGAACTAATATCTTCTTTAGTTCTATTACGAACTATATCAAGTTCGGGATATTTTTCTATAAATTGTCTAAGTTTTTTTGCTACTTCTGGTGTTATTGTTTTCATATAATGTGTTTTTCTTTCATCAAATAAATCAGAAATGTTTGAAATATCTGATTCAATATCAGATGCAAGTGTATCAAATACTTGCTCTCCTAATATTTCATTTAGTGAAAGATTATCACCCAAATGATTATGATATGGACTCTCTGAAGATACTGGACAATTTCCTTCTTCCAAAACAAAATTTCCATTTTCATCTTTATGAGTGCTCCATGCTAACCATAAAAATTCCTCTCTATTATTTTTGTCTCCACACCTTAAATACATTTCTGTCAATCCTTGCTCTCCATTGTCATCCCAATATGAAAATTCTACTCCTTCATCTGCAAGTGTAACTGTTCTCGTTTTGTTATCTATTTTCACCTTTTCACCATTTCTTTTTGCTATAGTCATTAAAGCTTCTGAATATTTCTGTATGCAACTTTTTTCTATCATTTTTTCAACCTCCACTATATATTTTTAATTTCTATATGTGCTATAATTTTCTTAAACAAATAATAGCATAAAAAGTTTTAATTGTCAATGTGTTACAAAGATATCAAATTTTTGTAACACATTTGTAATATTTCTCTATAATTCCATATTCCATTCTTTTTCTTTATCTTCATGTTTAATTTGTTTCTCTGCATCTAAATAACTTCCAGTTTCCTTTTCAAAATCTCTAATTAAATTGTCTTCCGCACCCATATCAAACTTTTTACAAATCCATTTTATAAAATTTTCAATAGTTTCCTTAAATTTATCTATTACTTTATACAAATGGTTATTTTCTTTTTCTAATTTACGAATTTTGTTTTTATATTTCCATTCTAAGTCAAATGTTTTATTTTCAAAATCATTTTCTAATTGTTCAATCTTATTGTGTAAATTCTCATTATCTACGAGTATTAAATTTTTTTCTTTTTCGTATTTTTCAGCTTTATTCACTAAATTTACTTGCTTTGATAGTTCTTTGTGTAAAATAATATTTTCTTGATATAATTCATTAATTAAATTATCCTTTGGTTTTATGATTTCTTTTTCAATTTTTTCTTTATTCAATTTTATTAACTTGATATCGTTTATATCAGGTATTTTGGGTAATTCAAGTTTTATATTATCTAAGATTTTTTTAGTATTTTCAAAATTAGTAATTTTCTTTAAGTCTTCTATTTTTTCGTGTTTTGTACCTGTTTCTTCTATTGGTAAACCTCTTTCTAAATTAAATCCTTTTGAAGTAATATCATCATAAAAAGCATCTTGCAATTTTCTATAACTATCTCTACCTTTCCAAAAATCTCTACTACATACCTTATCAATCTTATTTCCATCTTTATCTTTCGTATGAACTACTGGAATAAATATTAAATGCATATGCGGTGTTCCTTCGTCTAAATGAACAACTGCTGATATTATATTTTCTTCCCCCAAGTTTTTGTAATTACATACAAATTTATAGCTTTCTTCAAAATATCTTTTTGTTTCTTCTTCTTTAATATTGTCAAAAAATTCCTTGTCTGATGTAAAAATTATTTCACATATTATGATACTATTGCTTTTTATATGACCTTGTAAGTTATTTTCTTTTCTTAATTTATCAAATTCTTTTATATAACTTAATTTATTTTTCTTTAAATAATAATTCAAATATGTTCTTTCTGAATCAATATCTTTATTGGTATGTCCTCTTGTTTTTCTTTCATTATGAACATATCTCCCTTTTGCTTCATTTCTTGTTAACTTTTCATTTCTTACTATCGCATAACTCATATCTCCTTGCGCCTCCTTCTTTACTCAAGATATTCTTTGAATGTCTAACATACTAGACAAACAAGTTTGTCCGTATGGCAGGAATTTTCAATCCCCACACCCCTTACATAAAAAATACCTTTTCGTATTTTTTATGTTTTAGCCTAAATTTGCTTTATTGCATTTTTAGGCTAAAAAAATCAGTTACCTAAGTAGCTTTTCTACTCTAGTAACTGATTTTCTATATGCAAATGATGTAGTTTATATAAACATTTCTGAATTTGCATACAATTTGGTAAAATCAAAGTTTGTATAATCTCTCTGTTCAAAATTAGATTTGTTATTTCTCTTACCTTGTAATTCCTTGTTATAATTATTTTTAATTTTTATATTATTTATTATATCTTTGTCGTTTTCATCTATAGGGTATGGTTGTTTTTCACTATCTGAATAGTTATTATCGTCTATACTCTCTTGATGTTTTTGACTATACCTATTGATATTTTCGACTATAGGTGTAATTTTTCTTTCTTCTATTTCTTTGCTATCTGTTTTATACTTTAATTTAACTCTTACATATCTTTTGCCTTTTAATGAACTTATAATTTTTGATACTCTTTCAGGTGTTACATTTACAATATTTGCAATATATTTATTACTTGCAAAGCAACTTCCTTTTTCTTCACTCAAATATAAGATCATTGAAAGTATTATTTTCTCTTTGTCTGATAAATCTTTATTTAATAATATTTCTGACGGTATCCATAGTCCTTTTAACTTTTGCATTACATACCCTCCTTTCACTTTTTATTTGCATCACATTCAATTTTGTGGCTTTAAAAAATACTTCTAGTATAAGTTTTAAGTCAAAAAAATAAAGCCTTAAGATTTTATTCTTAAAGCTTTATATAAATTTTTCAATATTTTTATTTTATTAATTCATATAATTGTTCGGCAATTTCTTTTATAGTATAATCTGCCGTTTTTAAACTTAATATATCTGCTAATATTGGACTATTTTTAGACACTTCCTCTTTTGATATATTATGCCATATCGGTAGTATCTTACAATTGTCTTCTGCATATCTTGAGAATAAACCATTTAATTCTTTTCCTGTCCAAAACTTGTTAAAATAAGTATTGGTTAATATGACAATTCCAAATTTTGAATTTGCAAGTCCACTATCTATTGATTTTCTTAAACTATCACCAACTTTTAATGTGAATTTATCATACCATACTTTTGCCCCCATTTTTTCTAACTCTTTTGCTAAAGGTTCTGCAACTTCAATTTTATCTTCACTAGCATGTGAAATAAAAAAGTCATATTCCTCTTCCGTTTCAATTTCTTCATTTATAGACTTATATTGTTGCACTTTATTTACTTGTTGTTGAGCTAAATTCTTTTGATTTTGCATTATTTGTTTCTGTATCTTTTCTTGTTCCTTATTCCATTGTATTTGTTTTAATCCATATTTTTTCTGTTTATCTCCTAGCTTTTTATTGATATCTGCCTGTTTAGCTTTTGACTTTATAATATCATTATTAAGTCTTTCTATTTGCTTCATTTTACTATTTAACATAGAAGCAGATGTGTTTTTAGTTATTGATCTGTTTATTCTATTAATTTCATTCATCTTTCTAGATTCATTTCTTTGCTCATCAGCTAAACTTTTAGTTAATCTACCTATTTCATTTGATAAACTTTTGATTTCATTTTGTATAGAACTTATTGACATATTTATTCTCCTTTTTTTATTTTATTCTATCACATTTCTTGATAAAAATCTATCATAAATTTACAAATATATCTAATATTATTTAAACTCCTGTATCCATTGATTTATCTTAAACTTGTCCGATGTATCAATCAAATATCGTAACCCCCTGGATAAGAAAAGGTAACTTTCTGATATCTACCCACTACACTTCCTGCAAAAATG
>CANQZU010000067.1 GCA_947628415.1 uncultured Clostridia bacterium
CGAATAACCCAGTATTTTTCTAAAAATAAAATCAAGTTAGAAGATTTACAACCTATTGATATTCAAAAATTTTATACTACAATGTTAAATGATGGTTTAAGTAGTAATACCGTTATTCATTATCACGCATTAATTCATAAATCTTTAGACTATGCTTTTAAAATGGATATGATAAAATCGAATATCGCTGATAAAGTAAAAAAGCCTAAAATTGAACAGTTTATAGGAGATTTTTATAATGAGAATGAATTAAATACTTTATTTGAAAAATCAAAAGGTGATCCATTAGAATTAATTATTTTTCTCGCTGCCTTTTATGGATTACGAAGAAGTGAAGTTGCAGGACTAAAATGGGACGCTATTGACTTTGAAAATAATACTATTACTATAAAACACACTATTGTTCAAGTTAGTACAAAAGGAGAAAGAAAAATATTAGGAAAAGATAGAACTAAAAATAAATCAAGCTATCGAACTTTACCACTTGTTCCCGAAGTAGCAAAATTATTAAAAAAATTCAAACAAGTTCAAGATAACAATAAAAATTTATGTGGAAAGAATTACAATTTAGAATATAAAGATTATATTTGTGTAGACAGTGTAGGAAATATAATAAATCCAGATTTTATAACAAAACATTTTAAAAAATTATTAGAAAAAAACAATTTAAGAATAATTAGATTTCACGATTTAAGACATAGTTGTGCAAGTCTATTACTATCAAGAGGAATTTCATTAAAAGAGATTCAAGAGTGGCTAGGTCATTCTAATTTTAATACTACTGCAAATATTTATGCTCATTTAGATACAAAAATAAAACAAAACTCAGCAAATGTATTATCTAACATTTTAAAAAGTCAAAAAAATATATCTAACAATAAAAAGTTAGATATAGAATTCGGTTAGATATTTGTTAGATGTTTTTTAGATAATTCTAAAAATAAAAATATTATCAAAACGCTGGAACCTTTGATAATACTGGTGGTGGGCAGGGAAGGATTCGAACCTTCGTACTCGAATGAGAACAGATTTACAGTCTGCCGCCTTTAGCCACTCGGCCACCTACCCAAATATATAAATATATGGTGCTCCCTCAAGGATTCGAACCTTGGACCCACCGGTTATGAGCCGGTTGCTCTGACCAACTGAGCTAAGGGAGCATGCTTTATTTGCATTTAGCACAAGTTAAAGTATAAACTATTTTATTATAAAAGTCAATACTTTTTACTAAAAAATTTCCCTATAATCAGTCACCAACTTAGCTCCTTGTTTTATTAATTGATTTGTACCAACAGAATGAATTGAATTAATATTTCCTGGTACAACAAAAACATCCCTGCCTTGTTCAAGAGCAAAATCTACTGTAATTAAAGTTCCACTTTTTTCTTTTGCTTCAACCACTAAAATTCCTTTACTCATTCCACTAATAATTCGGTTTCTTGCTGGAAAATTCATTTTATTCGGTTTGGTACCAATTGGATATTCTGAAAGAATAACACCTCCACTTTTTATAATTTGCTCTGCTAAATATTGATTTTCTTTTGGATATACTATATCCAATCCATTGCCAATAATTGCAATTGTTTTTCCACAATTTTTAGAGTTATGATCATACGCACAATTAATTGCCCCTATATGTGCATAACTATCCACACCTTTTGCTAATCCACTAATAATATTAATGTTTTGCTTTGCTAAATGATAAGCAAAATATTTAGTAGCATTTTTCCCATATTCTGTAACATCTCTACACCCTACTATTCCAATTGATTTTTTATTTAAGATAGAAATATCTCCTTTACTATATAAACTAATAGGTGGATCATATATTTCCTTTAAAAGATTTGGATATTCTTCATCTCCTATAGATATTATATTAATTTGATTATTTTTCATGTATTCTATATGTTTTTCTACACAAGTTCTTATCTTTTCGTTTAGTAGATAGCAAACTACTTCTTTACCAATTCCTTTTATTTTTAACAATTCTTGCTCTTTTAGAGAATAGATTATTTCTGGTGTTTTATATAATTCTAATAGTTTTTGTTTTTTCTTGCTTCCCAAATTAGGAATCAATGACAACCAAATCCAATATTTTTTCTTTTCTAAATAATTCATATACCTCTCTTTCTTTTTTATTTTATTAGACATTTGTGTCCAAATCTTGTTTAAAAAGTGGTATTTTCATTATTTTGTTCTTTTGTAGCCTTTATTACATTATTCATTAACATGGCTATAGTCATTGGCCCTACACCACCAGGAACTGGTGTAATATAACTTGCTATTTTTTCTACATTTTCAAAATCCACATCTCCTACTAATTTTCCCTCTTCTGTTTGGTTAGTACCAACATCTATTACAACTGCACCTTCTTTTACCATATCTTTGGTTACAAATTTAGGTTTTCCCATTGCAACAATTAAGATATCTGCTCTTTTTGTATGTTCTTTTAAATTTTTTGTTTTAGAGTGACAAATTGTAACCGTTGCATTTTTTGATAAGCAACATTGTGCCAATGGTTTTCCAACAATATTGCTTCTTCCAATAATAACTACATCTTTTCCTGTTAAATCAATATTATATTCTTCGAACATTTTCATTACTCCATAAGGTGTACAAGAAATAAATGTATCTTC
Organism: uncultured Clostridia bacterium; assembly: GCA_947628415.1. Lineage (GTDB taxonomy): Bacteria > Bacillota > Clostridia > TANB77 > CAG-508 > CAG-269. The sequence goes on from CANQZU010000067.1 coordinate 2,637, forward strand.
TCCAATCGTTAATTTTCCTACGCTAGAAGGTGTAAAACCATCAACATCTTTTTGATAAGAAATAGTTTTAAATGCTTGATTTATATCTAAATGTTCTGGTATTGGACTTTGTAGTAAAATTCCATTTACTTCTTTAATTTGATTTAATTTTTCAATTAAAGAATTTAGCTCCTGTTGTGTAATATTTTCCTCCAAAAGATATTCTTCATATTCAATTCCGATTTCATCACAAGCTTTACTTTTATTTCTTACATAAACTTTAGAAGCAGAATTATTTCCTACCATAATAACTGCTAATTTAGGATGAAGCCCTTGTTCTTTTAGTTGTTCACATTCTACTTTTAGATTTTCTCTTATTTTTTTTGCTAGAACTTTTCCATCTATTATAATTGCCATATTTTTTCTCCTTTACATCATCATTTTATACTCGATATCTTCCATATGTGGAAACATTTCTTTTACTCTTTTTAACGTAAGCATTAACATTTTAGGTTGTGGATTTCCTTTATAATCTGAAAGTAATTTTTGGGTATAACAGTTTTCTGCTGTTTTAAAAAGTAAATATCTATTTCCTACATAAGTATAATAAATTTGATATCCATTTTTTAAATCTTCCCACATTTTTTCGAATGTATAATCCTCCATATCTCCTCCTATTTTTGAGAATATCATATAGTACCAAATTTTCTATTCTACTTTACATTAATTTTTCATTAATTAATCATTCTTTTGAATTCTTCTTCTGTTAGAATAGTAATTCCTAAATCTTGAGCCTTTGTTAGTTTACTTCCAGCTTCTTCTCCTGCTAATACATAATCTGTTTTTTTCGATACACTACTTGAAGTCTTTCCTCCCATTTTTTCAATTAAATCAGTTGCTTCCTGTCTAGTATATTCTACTAAAGTTCCTGTTAATACAAAAGTTTTTCCTTCTAATCTATTATCTATATTTTCTTCTTCTTTCATTGATGTATTTACACCTACTGCTTTTAATTTTTTTATTAAATCTTTAGTTTGTTCTTGCTTAAAAAATTCTTGTATACTATTGGCTACAATCGGTCCTATATCGTTAATATTACTTAAATCCTCAAATTTTGCTTCCATTAATTTATCAATTGTTTTATACTTTCTAGCTAATAATTTAGAGGCTTTACTTCCAACATGACGAATTCCTAATGCTGTAATTAATCGATCTAAAGAATTATCTTTACTTTGTTCGATAGCATCTATTAAATTTTGTGCAAACTTTTTTCCATCTTTTTTTAAAGATGCTATATTCTCCAATTTTAAAGTATATAAATCTGCTATATTAGTAATTAAGTTTTTATCTAGTAATTGTTGAATAATATTTTCTCCCAATCCATCAATATTCATAGCTTCTCTTGATGCAAAATGGACAAGATTTCGGAACAATTTTGCTGGGCATTCAATTCCGTGTACATCTAATAGCAGCTTCTCCCTCTTCTCTTATTGCTTTTGATCCACATACAGGACATGTTTTTGGCATTTCAAAGTCTTTTTCTTGCCCTGACCTTTTTTCTTTTTTTACTTCTACAATTTCTGGAATAACATCTCCCGCTTTTCGAATAACAACAGTATCTCCAATTTTTAATTCTTTTTCTTTTATAAAATCTTCATTGTGTAAAGTAGTTTTAGAAATCTTTGAACCTGCCACTTTTACTGGTTCTAAAATAGCCATTGGAGTAATAACACCTGTTCTTCCTACTTGGCATATTATATCCTTTAATTTGGTTTCTTTTGTTTCTGGCGGATATTTATAAGCTATTGCCCATCTTGGTGTTTTAGCTGTTGTCCCTAATATCTCTCTAAATAATAAGTTATCGACTTTTACTACCGCACCATCAATTCCAAAAGTTAATTTTTCCCTTTCTTCTCCAATTTTTTTAATAGCTTTTTCTATTTCTTCTATATTATTACATTTCCTGCATACAGGATTAACATTAAATCCTAAATCTTTTAAGTATTTTAATTCCTCATAATGAGATTTAAATTCTTTTCCTTCTATTTTTTGCACATTAAAAATATAAATATCTAGTGGTCTTGTTTTTGTAATTTTACTATCTAATTGTCTTAATGAACCTGCTGCTGCATTTCTTGCATTAGCAAATAATTCTTCTTCTTTTTCTTCTCTTTTTTGATTCATTTTTTCGAAGTCATCTTTACTTATAAAAACTTCGCCTCTAACAGTTATATTAATTTTATCTTTTAAATACATTGGTATTGTCTTTATGGTTTTTAAATTTTCTGTAACATCTTCTCCTATTATTCCATTTCCTCTTGTTGCTCCTCTTACGAATTCACCATTTTTATATTCTAAAGCTGCAGATAAACCATCAATTTTTGTTTCTACAACATAATCAACTTTTTCTATCTGATTTTCCTTTGCTTTTTGGTCTATTTTCATGACATAGTCTTTCACTTCTTCTATAGAAAAAACATCTTGTAAACTTTGTAAAGGCACTTCATGAACTACTTTTTGAAACCCTTCTTTAACATGTCCTCCTACTTTTTGTGTTAAAGAATCTTTTGATTGAAATTGGGGAAAGTTTTTTTCTAGGTTTCTTAATTCTACCATTAACATATCATATTCAAAATCGGATATTTCTGGTTTATCTTCATCATAATACTTTCCGAGCATAATATTCTATTTGTTTTCTTAATTCTTCTATTCTTCCTTTTGCTTGTTTTGAATTCATCTTGTTTCTCCTTATTTTTGTTTTTTATATTATATA
>CANQZU010000068.1 GCA_947628415.1 uncultured Clostridia bacterium
TGTAGATGTTTCTTTCCTTCTTTTGTGATTGAATAATATTTTCTTTTTTTAACTCCTGTATTATCCCAATAAGATGAAATATAATTTTTTTCTTCCAAACTATGTAATATTGGATATAATGTACCTTCTTGAAATTCAAACACATTTTGAGATTTTTCACTTAATTTTTTAATCATCTGATAGCCATACATATTCTCATTTTCAAGTAAACTTAATACAAGCATATTTGTACTTCCTTTTAACAATTCTCTACTTACTTTCAATATAATTCCTCCTTTTTACCTTGCTAATCTATGTATATTTTTATACATTGTAATACTAGGTATACAAGATGTCAATACTTTTTTTAATTTTTTAATTTAAAAGAGCAGATATTTCATCTGCCCTTTAAATTGCTATTTATTTGACAATAAATTTATTAATCTAATATTTTTGTATATCTTTTCTCTTCCAATTTTTTCAGATTCTAAAAGTCCGATTTCTTCTAACTGATTTAAGTAAGATGCTGCAGTTAATCTTGTGACTCCACAAACTTTTTCAATATAAGAAATTTTAGTATAAACTTCATAAAATAAATTTTCTAATAACTCTTTTGAATATATTTTAGGTAGTTTTGCTTTAAATTCTTCTTTATAATCTTTTATTTCATTTTGAATATTTTCTATTAACTTAATTGTTTCTTTAGATGTAATTTCAACACCTTTTAAAATATATAAAATCCAATCTTCAAAATTACTATTGTTTCTAACTTCACTAAATAATCTATAATACTCTTGTTTTGTTTCATTTATATATTTACTTAAGTATAAAATTGGGCTATCTATTAATTTATTCAATACAAGATATAGAATATTTAGAATTCTACCTGTTCTTCCATTTCCATCATAGAATGGATGTATGCTTTCAAATTGATAATGAATCAAACATACTTTTATTAATGGATCAATATCATCTTCATTGTTATTGATAAAACTTTCTAAATTTTGTAAATAATTTCTTATTTCTTGTTCATTTTGAGGAGGAATATAAATAGTTTCTCCAGTAATAGAATTTTTAAGTTCAGTTCCTGGTAATTTCCTAATTCCAGCATTATTATGTTCAATAATACCTTGAATTTTAATAATTGTATTTGTGTTAATAAAACCATCCTTTTTTATTTGTTCAAAACCTGTCCAAATTGCGTTTCTATAATCAACAACTTCCTTGGCATTTTGTTCTTTATAACCACTTTCTGTAAGAACTTTATAAATGTCGTCATGAGTTGTAACTATGTTCTCAATAGCACTACTATCTTTAGCCTCATTAATAGTTACAGCATTAATTAAAATATGCATATTTGGAATAGTATTGGCATATCCTTTTAATTCTGCTAAAGCTCTTGAGGAAATTGTTAATTGCTCTAAAATTTTTTTAGTTTTTAAATCAATATTTTTATATGGTAACATTTCTAATTTCATTTTTTAACCTCCATATATATAAAATATCATAAATTTTATAAATTTTCAATAAATATGTATAAAAATTTAAAAAAATTATACATATTTTTTTAATATGTATAATTTTTTTATTGTTTTTATTTTTAACAAAAGCCAATTTAAATATTGTTCTAATTGTTGGTTGAATAAAGAATAAATGCCTATTGATTGCTCAATTCTTTATAACGTTTAATTTTCATGGTTGACGTTTTTTCAAATTCGCCTTCTTTTATTTCAAGGTTTTTTACTGATTTGTAAGAAGTTAATTTTTTATTCACTTCTTTTACTTTTTTCCATATGATATCATAAATTTCTTCTTTTGAAAGTTTTCCATATAATTCTTCTATTTTAGTATAATCTGGTATAACTCTTGCCGTTATAATAAGCTCTTTTTTCTCTTTTTTACTATCTTGTTCTGGTTTTTTACCATATACCATTACTTCTTTAATTTCATCTTGCTTATCTAGTAACATTTCTATTTCTTCTGGATAAATATTTTTACCATTTTGTGTTACAATAACATTTTTACTTCTACCTGTAATAAAGATATATCCTTCTTCATTGATATATCCGATATCTCCTGAATGAAAATAGCCCTCTTCATCAATCACTTTTTTAGTTTCTACTTCATCTTGGTAATAGCCAATCATAAGAGTTGGTGTTTTAATTAAAATTTCTCCTTCTCCGTTTTCATTTGGATTTTCTATTTTAACATCTGCTTGCACAATAGGTTTTCCTACAGATCCAACACAAGGATTATATTCTGGCGTTAAGGCAGATATAGGTGCTGTTTCTGTTAAGCCATAGCCTTGTAAAAAACTAATTCCAATATCTTCTAACCATTTACCTACTTTTTCATCTATTGGTGCTGCAGCTGATACAATAATTCTTAAATTTCCACCTAGATTTTGATAAATTTCTTTAAACACCTTTTTCTTAACATCAATTCCTGCTTTTTTTACTGCATTAGTAATAGAAATTAAAGTGCTAATTAATTTATCTTTTTTACTTTTTACTATTTTTTCATTGATTTTTTTATATAAACTCTCAACAAGAAGTGGAACTGTTAATATTCCTGTTGGTTTGGCTTCTTGAATATTAGGTACAATATATTTTAGTCCTTCACATATTGCAATAGAGGCTCCCGTTGCAATTGGTAATAAAAAACCAATAGTTGATTCATAGCAATGGTGTAAAGGTAAAACAGAAAATAATCTATCTACTGGATATATTTTTACATAAGCAGATACTGCATTAATATTTTCTGCTAGATTTCTATTATTTAACATAACTCCTTTTGAATTAGAAGTCGTTCCAGAAGTAAAAAATAGTATTTTAAATTCTTCTGGATCAATTTCTATTTTCTCAAAAAAGTGGTTTCCATTTTGGACAATTTTTTTACCTTCTTCTACTAAATAATTTAATCCAACTTCTTTTTCATCTAATTCGTCATATGACTTCATCTGAATAAAATATTCTATTCCCAAATCTTTTTCTTTTAATTTTTTTACAGTACCTTCTAGTTTTTTAGAATAAATAATAGCTGATGCATTAGAACGAATTACAATATTAGCTAATTCATTAAGTGGTAACTCTTTATCGGTCGGAACAGCAATTCCTACACCACATAACATAGCCATATAAGATATATACCATTCATATTGCGTTTCTCCAATAATAATAACCCTTTTCCCTTTGAGATTTAGTAAATTTATCAAAGCCGTTCCAAGCCCTAATACATCTTCTCCAAATTGCTGATATGTAATTGTTTTGTATAATTCTTTATGATTTGGTTTTTCTAATACACATGGATTATTAGCATATTCTTTTATGGATTTTAAAAAGAATTCTTTAACAGTTTTATAATGTGTCATATCTTCGTATGGGGTGGTTCTATTTTTTACATTTTTTCTTTCTAATTTTTCATAATCAATATATTGTAGTTCATCTAAAATGTTATTACCAATTTTCATTTTCTTAAATTTTATTTTTGGTATTTTTATATTTAGAAAACTCATTTTTTCCTCCTTATTTTATTGCTATTTTCTTTGAATTTTTACATATCATTTTTATAAATTATTTACCTTATTCATTATACTATAAAAGCAAGAAATTATCAATGAATTTCTTGCTTATAAAATATTAAAATGCTAATATAGTTCTAAATGTACCTGCATCACTTGCTGCTCCATCTGCATTGTTAAAAAAGAATGTTCCAGTAGCATCAGAATCATAATTTCCACCACGTTTTAAAAATGGATGTGTAAAATTAATAAAAATTGAAAGTTGCTTTAACCATGAATTAGTTGTATTATTTTTATCAAATTTTCCTGTTCCAGATGATGTTTCAAATATAGCATCACCTTTTACAGTAGAGTTTGCATCATAACTTAAAGTCATAGAATCTGTATTAGTTGTTCCATCATTCACATAAACTGTTTTATATTTGGTACTTACACTCCTTTGATCTCCACCACCAAATAAATCATTCGAATGCTTACCACCATTAATTACTAATAAGCATTTGCTGTCCACTTCTTCTTGATTTTCTTGATCTTCTACTTTTAAAGCCTCCAAATATTTTTTCTTTGTAGCTCCATCTCTCCAATTAACATAGTTTGCCACAAATTCCCAAGCACCACCATTCATATCATATACTCCAGTTGCATTTCCAGTTGTACTTTGACTTTTGTTTTCTGTATATATTGTAGTTTCAGAATTACTTCCTCCTGTGTAATGTGACTGGTTTTCATTTTTTCCAATTGCCTTTCCATTTGTTCCATATTTGCTATGTGCTAGATAAGCTACTGCTCCCCATTCACTATTTTTTGCCATATGACTTCCTAAATTTTCTGCTGAAATTTTTTCTCCAAATGTGCTTGTTTTTGCTATTTTATAGGCATCATTTATTTTTATATTTCTTAAGCTTTCATTTCCTGGTTTTACACTTAATATACCTGTACCTTGTGAAGAATCATATTCACCAGTTGTTTCAAATTTTCCTACCCATATTCCTTCTAGTTCGGTATCCCATCCACCAATTGTAACGTTAGAGGTAAATGCTGGATGTACTAGCCATTCGTTTTGTACTCCATTTTTATATGTGATTTTAGTAGGATCTGTTTTTATTGTTTCATTGGTTCCATCTAAAAAGTTATTTTGTGCATCTATAAATTTTATTTCTATTGTACCATTTATTTGTTGATTATCTGTATTATGCGTTTTTGTTTGACTATATCCTGACGTTATTTTATAAGCATATCTAGGTATCCATACCCACATACTTCCATCTGAGGTCATTGCATTTGCCCATAAATTTGTTTCATCTGTCAAATCTCCAGCATATTCTACTAATTTCATATTTCCTATTAATTTAGGAGCATTTACATTATCTCCTCCATAACTATATGGCATTTTGCCATTTGTTGCCTCTTTCCAATTTTTTCCCGTTTCTGAAGTTTCTATTTCTATTACATTTCCATTTTCATCAATTTTAAATTCATATTTTCCTTTTTTGGCTGTAGCTGGTAAACTAAAATCATCACTTGGACTATAACTATCAATAACATTTTCGTTTTTTAACCTATCTAGTTCGTTTTTTAATATATTAGTATCGATTTTGGC
>CANQZU010000069.1 GCA_947628415.1 uncultured Clostridia bacterium
GACGAATGTATGCACCTCTGCCCTCGGGCTGAGGCACACGGATTGTGTTTTTGATTTTTTCGTTGACGTAAAGCATAAGGAAACTCCTTTCTATTCTGTTAAACATGGCTTATATCAACTGGCCATTCATTTCGTGATGAAGTACCTTTGATAGTCTATATTCCTAATATTTAATTATCATATTCAATGTTCTTAACAAGCATAATTACCACATTATAAACATTCAATATTTCTGCAAAAAAGATTTGCATATCTTTTTTGGAAAAAGCAAAATAATGTTACTGCTTTTTAAGCTGACAAATCGGAATTACATATTTTCAAAATTGGTGTAAAATCATTCACAACTATTTTCAAAATTTTGCAGTCGAAATATCGTATGTTCTATTTCAATTATCATTGTACCACTTCCTTATAACAAATCTTCCCGGATTATTATAATTTAACACTTTTGCATAATTTCCGGCTGCCGTCGCGTTGTCCGGTATATCTTTGGTCACAACGCTGCCTGCTCCGATAGTAACATTGTTTCCTATGTGTACATCCTCTACAATACAAACATTGGGGCCAATATAAACATTATCACCTATAATGGCAGCGTGGTTATAATTCGAACCTACTGTTGTAAACTGCATTATTGTACAGTTATTGCCTATAACAGCAGTTGGATTTACAACAACGGGGCCTCCGTGACCAATATACAAGCCATATCCAACATTTGTACTTTTAGGAAGGCAAAGCCGTTTTCTGCTGCGATTAAGTGCATATAATATCAACCCACAGAATTTAATCGCGCCTTTACCATGACACATTCTAAACGAAACTTGCCAACGAAACGTATAATCGCGAAGATAATAATATAGCATTGAGCGAAGATCACTTTTATTTAAATAGCGAAAGCAATCGCTTTGAATAAACCTGTATACCTCTTTGGCGGAATAGCTGCCCCCCCCCGCATAATTTTACTCATATTTTTCCTCCAGGTTATATAAATAGTCTCTCAAATGTTCCTCAATATATCTAACATCTGATAGATCGCATTCTTCTTTTTCCCACAGACGTGTATTATTAATAGACTTGTCAGGGCAGAAATACTGCTGTTTAAAGGTGTGCCATTCAGGCTTTAATCCAAGCCATTTCATCAACTTCTCAGCAGTTTCATCATAGCGATAGATCAGATCTTCAAATTGAAGGTAATATATCCTTTCATTCTGAATTGTTCGATATTTACCGTTTTCACGTGTATACAAAAACCATTTGCAAAATGTTTCAACGTCAGTTGGAATAATGCCATCTTTCCAACGATATTTTTCAAGCAAAAACGTGTCGCGAGGATCTCTGTCCACGATCACGACCTGAATATCATTAAAATATCTAAGATATCGCTCTGTGTTACTTGACGGCACTATCTGATCAGCCATAATTATTTCCTTATCTCCGCGCACAGAATCAAAAAGCTTTTCAATATACTCTTTTGTAAGCCGAATAAACTTATCTTCTGACGGATGAGCACAATAGGTAATTTCTTTTTTCATTGTATTCAATGTGCGTTCAGGATCATTTCTCCATACCGTAAGATGGAGCAATTTATTCATTATTCTTTTTCGGAACAAGTACACAGGGCCCCTGTCCAATAAATCATACTGCCACCAACCGTGATATGTAAAATCGGTCAGTTGATCAATATATTCTTTAGAGCATTTTTCCCATGCTTTGCCAAATAAACCTTTGTATTTTTTACTTAAGAAATTACCACTATAATATTTCACAAGTTTCAGATAACGCTTTATTGCATGGCCAGAATTATGGCGATTGAAGTTTTCCACTAAATTGTATTCAAGATCGGCAATGCCATCGGGATCATGTACAAAGCGAAACTCTTCATCTCCGAATTTTGCAATGTTATCAAATTCTGATACAAAATCTGTTACAGCACTTGAACCAGAACTGTAATAGCTTGCACAAGTAATAAATCGCATAACTAATTTCTCCTATCTTTTATTTCTTCCGCCACACAGTACAGATAATACTGACGGCAGATATTTATTCATAATTGTCCATGCTGTAAACATGATAACAATTGATATCAAAATCAACAGCAGCCAATCAACAAGTACAATTTTCGATCCTATCCTAAGTAGCACCGTCTTGACAACTCTATAGACTAAATCATGCGCGCAATACAGGAACATACCTGAGCCGGCAACGACATGAGCAGGCTGCTTTACTGTTCCCAAGCAGTTTAAAATACAAGATAATTCTAATGTTGCCACAAATGGATATAATAATGTTAAAAAGCTAATCTCAGACTTTAAAATAACAATTGTTCCAATTACATATAATGCTGTAAGTAAAAGCAGTTGAGGCAGCTTTAGTGTACCCCCCCCGCAGCAAATTTTTCAAATTCATCTGAAAAATTCAGCCCGACAAAGCTTCCACATATAAACATCGGCAGAAAATAAGAATATTCATAATATCCGACTTTGAAAATATAGTTTGCTGCTAAAGCTCCAAATAATAAGGCCACTGCTGGTACATACTTTTTATTTTTTATAATTATATAAACAAGAGGTGAAACGACAAAGAATGTCATAAGTCTGAATATATACCACAACGGTCCGTCACCGCATACTTGTCCGTTTATAAGCAGGAAAGTATTTCTCGTAAAAACAAAAATATTAAAACTCTGATAATCTCCGCCGATAATATGCATAATCCCGCCAAATAAATTCCAGATTAAATACGGAATCAAAAGAGTATGTACTCTTCTGAGAATCCTTTTCCAAATATCGCCAGCCTTAGTTATTCCTCTGAAAAACAGGTAAGCAGAAATGAAGAAAAAATAGCTCATCATCGGAGTGGCCATGAGTCTGAAAAAGTCCATAATCCATGATTCGACCCTGTTGCAATTCATAATTCCTATGAGACTTGCATGCTGTATAACAATCAGCAAATTAGCCGTAAAAGTCAAATATGTAATTTTATATGATGACTGTTTGTTCATCAAGATCCTCCGATACTAAGAACTATAGCTATTGATATCATCTTTAAAAATTAATTTATTTATAATACGCGTGGGTCAATGAAAGAGTGTGAGTTATTGCTACTTATCTTTTTAGCCGGAACGCCCGCGACCGTAATACCGGATTCAAGAATATCCTTTGTTACCACTGCTCCGGCGCCAATTGCAACATCATCTGCTATTTTTATATTCCCAATAATTTTTGCTCCTGTGCCTATGAATACATTATCTCCTATAGCGGCAGCTAAGTTACTTCCCCCCGTTGCTCCAATGTTGACTCCCTCCTGTATTCTGCAGTTCTTTCCGACATGGGCATTTCCAATTGTCAGCAGGCCGTAATGGGCTATACTGAGCCCGGGTCCGAAGCAATTTAACGGTATGCTAAATCCTAAGCGAACGGCAAGACGATGATACAATAACTTTATTACCGCTTTATACGGCAAATACCAAATTTTGTTCAGGCAGTTTGTGCAGTACTCATTTTTCCTTAACAAAATCTCAAATTTCCATATCTCGTCCTTTATTATTCCGGGCCTTTTCTGGGTATAATGAAGTGCCAGCCTGTCTTGTTCGAGATAATATTTAAGTTCTTTTTTCGATTGAATCATTTTTCATTCCTTTGTTTTACATACATCTTCCAAAACCGATTGAAGCTGTTTTATGATCGTTTCAGGTTTAAAATCACACAAACGAATCTTTTCCTTTGCCTGATAAGCTTCATACAAATCTCTGTCGGAATACATACTGTGTATTTTTTTAGCCATATCCTCGGGATCTTGCACACGGCAAAGAAGCCCATATTCATCATTGCCTAAAATCTCACGCGGTCCGACCTTTGAATCCGTAACGACCATAGGAAGATCAAACTCCATTGCTTCTAACATTACCGTCGGAAGCCCTTCTCCTGCTACACTTGCGTGAACGAGCATATATGCCGCTGCATAATAATTCTGCACGTCCATACGGCTTCCCTCAAAGAAAACATGAGTGGATATCTCTTCCCCCATGTCCCGTACAAATTCTTCCACTTGAGTTTTATCCGGGCCATCTCCAACAAACACCAGATTTAAGTCGTCTCCGTATTTTTCCTTGCATACTTTAAAGGCAGCAGCAACAGTAAACTGATCCTTATGAGGATAGCTAAATCGAGAGACCATCAAAAGAAATCTGCCATACTTGTTTTTAAGTTCACTTACGAACTGACTGTCAACCGGCTTTTCGCTTAAGAAAACGGGATTATATAATTTATGTATATTTAATTTGCAGTATTTATTATATGACAATACTTCTTCTTGAGCATCGTCTACCAAAACGACAAGATTTTTTATTTTTTGATGCAGATTAAAGTAACCGTCTGAAACTAACAGGTAACCATATAGCGCACCGTGCAACCAGCACATTTTATTCTTTGCTCTCGCATATTCTTTCGCGACAAACGTCAGATCGTTATAATGTCCGGAAAAAGCTATCGCCAAATCATATTTCTCTCTTGAAGTTTTGCAGAACCGACATATAGATTTATAAACTAAATTAACAAGGCTGAAGAACGCATACGCGCATGGATACAGATATCGGCCCCAAAAATTCATTTTTATAAATTTTGAGTAACGCTCCGGCGCCATCCATCTCGGATATTTTGTAGTCTTATATATGCAATCATCTGGAAATTCTTTAACCATTTCGTTTAGCTCTGGCGCTAAATTTATTATGGTCACTTCATGACCAAGCTGTCGAAAAAGCTTGGCGTAGTCGGCTCCCACTCGCTCAATACCGCCTATTTGCAAACCATCAAATACCATTGCGATTTTCATTTTAATCTCCATTCTGCCGCGAGCGTCAGCACAAATAGTGATGAAAGCGTGCTGAAAAGCGGCGATTTAGTAACAAATTTGTTGTATACTTCTTTTTAGGAAGAAGGGATACTACAACGCACGGTAGGATGAGTCGTAGATACGCTTCTTGTTGAAAACAGTATATTAATCAGTGTTGGAATCATCTGTTCAAGCACAAATAAGTGGCGCTTATAAGCCCGTACGCTAAGAATTGTTTTAGC
>CANQZU010000070.1 GCA_947628415.1 uncultured Clostridia bacterium
GATAAACGTTTTCGGTGTACCAGCCTGTTCAACTGGAGGATTTCCTACACTTAAAAGAGGGAGCATTAGTAATTATGTGCTAATTGCACAAGATGATTTAAATACATTGGGTTTTCGTACAAATGGATTAGATGGAATTTTTGGTAGTGGTACTTATAATGCAGTTATTAGTTATCAAAAATCAAGAGGATTAACAGCAGATGGAATTGTAGGTTGCAATACATGGAGATCAATGCAAGAAGAAGTAGTAGGTACAGGTGCAACTAGCACAACCATAAACTAACCCAATATTGAAATATAGTAAAATTCAAAAAAGGAAAATTTTTTTAATAATAAAGTGGGTATCAGATTTTAAATCGATACCCATTATTCATTTTAAAATTTAAATATTCAGGCTTTTTTCTTTTTGATTTTGAATTTTAACTAATTCGTGAGTAAAAGCAGAAATAATATCCTTGTTATCATCTGTTAATTTTAAATAATCCTCTAAAAATTTTTGATCGGTAAAATTATCTAAAATAGGAGAATCATTATTAATTAAATCATGAAATAAAAAATCAGAATTAATGTGAAGAACTTTACAAACATTGATAATAGTGGTAGCGCTTCCAAAGGCAATACCTCTTTCTAATTGACTAATATAGCGAGGAGATAAAGATAATTTTTCTGCAAGTTCTTCTTGTGTATAATCTGCTTTTGAACGAGCTAGTTTAATCTTTTTTCCAATGTTTTTTCTCAAAACTTTTTCTTTACTATTCATAAGGTATCCTCCTTATATCTTTCTACAAAAAAGTATAGCAATTAGAATTTAAAAAAAGAACGAACTATTAATAAGAAAAAAATAGAAAGTAATACGAATTGTTCTAAAAATTTTTTTTCAAATATGATTATTTTAAATTTCAAAAATAAAGATATGGAAATTTATAAAAAAACGTAACAAAAATTAATAAAAAAATAAAAAAATTTTAAAAAAAGACTTGCAAAATCGTAAAACTTATATTAAAATTTAATTGAAGTGGAGAAAAGTGGAACGAAGTGGTGAAAAAGGGGTGAAAATTCATTGCTAATTGGTGAATATGAGCATTCTTTAGATGCCAAAGGCAGAATGATAATGCCTGCTAAACTAAGAACAGATATGGGAGAAAGATTCATCGTAACAAAAGGATTAGATGGATGTTTATTTGCGTTTTCACAAAGTGAATGGTTAAATTTTGAAACAAAATTAAAAGCTTTACCACTTTCCGATAAAAATGCCAGAAATTTTGTAAGATTTTTCTTGTCAGGAGCTACTGAATGTGAAATAGACAAACAGGGAAGATTTTTAATTCCTAATAATTTAAGAGTAGCAGCTAATTTGGAAAAGGAAGCAGTTATTATAGGAGTAGGAACAAGACTTGAGATTTGGGACAAACAGACATGGTTAAATTGTGACCAAGCTATTTCAGCAGATGAAATTGCTGAAAATATGACAATGTTAGGTATATAACTTGTAAAAGTTTATATAAAATACTAAAGAATAAAGTACAAAAGAAGAAAATTCAGAATGCAAAAGATAAAAATACAAAAGATAAAATTTTAAGATACAAAAGATATTTTAAAATACTATAGTAAAAATTAAAATACAAAAGAAAAATCAACTTAAGAAATTATTTAAAAGACCAAAAGATAAATAAATAAGGGAAAAGACAGCTGGTAGTTTTCGATAATTGCCAGCTGTTTTTAAATGAATAGGATTTTATTTTTGAGGTGTAAAATTGGAATTTAAACATAGACCAGTAATGTTAAAACAATGTATTGATGGACTTCAAATAAAACCAGATGGCATTTATGTAGATGGAACTTTAGGGGGAGCAGGGCATAGTAAAGAAATTGTAAGGAAACTTTCAGATAAAGGTTTGTTAATTGGTATTGATCGAGATCAAGAAGCCTTACAAGCAGCCAAACAAAATTTAAAAGAATTTCCTAATGTCAAATATGTTCATGACAATCACGACCAAATAAAAAGAATATTAGAACAATTACATATTAGTCAAGTAAATGGAATTTTATTAGATTTAGGAGTTTCATCTTATCAATTAGATGAAAGAAATAGAGGATTTAGTTATTTAGGCGAAAATTTACTAGACATGAGAATGGATAAAACACAAGAATTAACTGCAAAAATAGTTGTGAATGAATATACACAACAAAAGCTAGCTAATATAATTTATGAATATGGAGAAGAAAAATTTTCTAGACAAATTGCTAAAAATATATGTATAGAAAGAAAAAAACAACAAATTGAAACCACAAAACAGTTAACACAAATTATTGAAAAGTCCATACCAAAATCAAAGCAAAAAGATGGACATCCAGCAAAAAGAACATTTCAAGCTATCAGGATTGAAGTAAATAATGAAATTAAACCATTATATCAAACAATTATAGATTGCATAGACTGTTTAGCAGAAGGTGGTAGGTTATGTGTTATAACATTTCATTCTTTGGAAGATAGAGCCGTAAAGAATGCTTTTATACAGTCAACAGGAAAGTGTACTTGTCCAAGTGATTTACCATATTGTGTATGTGGTGCTAAATCTCGTGGAAATATAATAACAAGAAAACCAATTACAGCGACAGAAGAAGAATTAGAAGAAAATACAAGGAGTAAAAGTGCTAAACTAAGAATTTTTGAAAAACGATAGATAAGAGGAGGTGAGTAACTTATGGCAAGAAGTAAATATGAATATGGAACAAGTCCAAGAAAATTAGAACCAGAAATAAAAAGAAAAAAGAAAGTACAACAAAGAAATTTAAAAATAGTTAAAGAACTACCTAGGCAAAAAGTACAAATTTCAAAGGAACAGAAAAAAAGACAAATAAAATTAACTTTTTTAGTAATAGGAATATTTGTATTGCTATTAACCATAAGTTATAGAAACTCACAAATTAATGAAAAGTTTAGTCAAGTACAAACTTTAAAAAGAGAGTTATCTTCTCTTCAAAAAGAAAACGAACAATTGAAAGTTACAATTGAAAACAGTTTAAATTTAAATACCATTGAAAAATTAGCCAAAGAAAAATTAGGAATGCAAAAGTTAACAAACAAACAAACGATATACATTAGTTTACCAAAAAAAGACTATGTAGAATCAGCATCAGAGGAAGTAGTAATTGAAAAGGAAAAGAATTGGTTTGAAAAATTAGTAGATACCATATTTCATCGATAAATTGTCAAAAAGAAAAGAAATTCTTTTTGGCAATTTTCGATTCATAAAGGAAAATCTTTCTAATAAAATGGATTAGGAGGATTTTTTTATGAAACCAGTAAAACTTTCTAGTAAAAAGAAAATGAGAAATACTCTTTTTATAGTTTTTATTCTTATTATGAGTCTAATAACAAGAATAGGATATATCCAATTTATACAGGGTGGTGAGCTTTCAAGTATGGCTTATCAGCAACAGACTTTAGACAGAAGCATTAACCCTAAAAGAGGAACTATTTATGATGCAACTCGGAAATAATATATTAGCAGTTAGCAGTACGGTAGAAACAGTAACAGTTAATCCAGGTAATATTTCAAAAGATAATAAAGAAAAGGTAGCAAGAGCTTTATCTGAGATTTTTGAATTAGATTATGAAAATACTTTGAAGAAAGTAAATAAGAGAAGTTCTATTGAAACAATTTGTAGAAAAGTAGAAAAAGATAAAACAGATAGGTTAAGAATTTGGATGAATGAAAATGGAATTTCTACAGGAATTAATATTGATGAAGATACAAAAAGATATTATCCATATAGTACAATGGCTTCACAAATTATTGGATTCTGTGGAAGTGATAATCAAGGGTTAGATGGAATTGAAGCAAAATATGAGTCACAATTGAAAGGAAAGCAAGGAGCAATTCAACGTCATACAGATGCAAAAGGAGGAGAAATAGGAAAAGAAGGAGAAAATTATGTATCAGCAGTAGATGGAAATGATTTGGTACTTACAATAGATTTAAGTATTCAATCTATTGTAGAAAAATATTTAACAGAGGCTTGTATTGATAATGTTTGTACAGATGGTGGTAATGTTGTAATTATGAATCCTAAAAATGGAGACATTTTAGCAATGGCAACTTATCCTAATTATAATTTAAACAGTCCATATGAAGCATATACTGAAGAATTAAAGCTTGCATGGGATAGCATGCAACAGTCAGAAAAAACGAAAAGTTTACAAGCAGTCTGGAGAAATAAAGCTATTGCAGATACTTATGAACCAGGTTCAGTTTTTAAGTTAATAACAGCATCTGCTGCCATTGAAGAAGGATTAGTAACAAATATTGATCAAGAAGGACAATTTGCTTGTACAGGTAGCATTGAAGTTGCAGGTGTTAGAATAAAATGTTGGAGATATTATAGACCACATGGAGCGGAAAGTTTAAGATTAGCTTTAATGAATTCTTGTAATCCGGTTTTTATAGGACTTGGACAAAAGTTAGGTGTTGAAAAATATTATCAGTATTTAAATAAATTTAGATTACTTAATAAAACACAAATTGATTTACCAGGGGAAGCCAATAGCATTTTTTTGGCAGAGAACAAAGCTGGACCTGTAGAACTTGCCACGATTAGCTTTGGACAGAGATTTGAAATTACACCAATTCAATTAGTAACTGCTGTATCCAGCATAGCTAATGGAGGAACTAGTATACAACCAAGAATTGTAAAACAGATTATAGATAGTCAAACAGGAAATGTTGAAGATATAGCTGTAAAATCTAATGGAAAGGTAATTTCTAAAGAAACAACAGAAAAAGTATTAAGTATGATGGAATCCGTTGTAGCAGAGGGAACAGGAAAGAATGCAAAGGTAGCTGGCTATCGAATTGGGGGAAAGACAGGAACATCAGAAGATGGTGTTAATACTAATAAATATGTAACATCTTTTTTAGGAGTTGCGCCAATTGAAGATCCACAAGTAGTGGTTTTAGTTACTTTATATAATCCAACTGGTGAAGGGGGACACCAAGGAGGTGGCGTTGCAGCACCAGTAGG
>CANQZU010000071.1 GCA_947628415.1 uncultured Clostridia bacterium
ATAATTTTTTCTTTTAAAGTTAATTCAATTTTTTTAGGCTCATCTATATCAATTCTTTTATTGTTTAAGACTAATTTAGGATTAATGGTTGTTAATTCTTCTGTTTTTTTCTTACCAATGATATTTTCTATTTCTTCTAAAATTAAAGGAATTCTAGGATAAATAGTATTTTGTCTATGGACATCACTTCCTAAAAAATGAATCATATTATTTTCTAACATTTTTTTAACAAGAAATTGTGCTTTTGTTCCATAATAACCGATAATACTTGCATAATTTGCTTGCATTAATACTCCTTTTTGAATTAAATCATAAATCAACTCTGGGTCTTCTGCTACAAATGTGTATCTTTCAGGATGTGCTAATATTGGAACTAATTTGTATTGTAACATTTCATAAACAATATCATATAAGTTCATAGGTTCTGCATTTAATGGTAATTCAAAAAGTACATAACTTGTATCATTTATAGTACATGCTTTTCTTTCTTCTAATAATTTTATGATATTTTCTGATAAATAAATTTCATTACCTAAATATAAATTTATACCACTATGGCTTTCTTGTAATTTTTGATATATTGCATTAATCCATGCTTCACGTTCAGGAGTGGCAGTTTCATAATATCCTTCCATGTAATGTGAAGTAGAAACAATAGATTCAAATCCTACCTTTTTTGCTTCTCCGAATTAAATGAAACGTTTCTTCTATATTTCTTGCTCCATCATCAATATTTGGTAATATGTGAGCATGCATATCGATCATTTCATTTTCTCCTCTTCTTTTTTGATTTTTATTTTTTATTTAATTTTTTCTTTTCATTGTCTAAATATTGATTGATTTGTTTTAAAATATCATTTGTTCTTTCTAGTGATATGTCTTCTGCATTTTCAATTTCCACTTTCATAGCTTTTGGTAATTCTTCTTCATTTTGAATTTCTGGCTTTACTACTTTTGCTTCCTTTTCATTATTTTCTATTACTATTGGCTTACTATCTTCTTCTGGTTTTACTTTTTTTATCAACTCTGTTATTTTATTATTATTTGTGTTTCTACTTGTCATTCCTTTTTTTATTACCGCGTCTGGTTCTTTTCCATAATAATAGTATTTTTCTTCATATTTTCTAGTTGATACTGGTATTTTATTTACTACTACTCCTGCTAGTTTTCCACCTACATTCTTTATGTTCTTAATTACCCTATCTAAAGCATCTTTTTTAGTATAGTTATGTGCTGTTACAATAATAGTAGAGTCTACAATTCTAGATAAAATAATAGAATCTGCTACTAATTCACAAGGAGTTCCATCAATAATTACAATATCGCAAATATTTTTTAATTCTTCTAATAATTGAACCATTTGGCTAGAAACTAATAATTCAGAAGGGTTTGGTGGTATATTACCTGCTGATATTAAATATAAATTTTCTACTTCTGTTTCTTGTACATAATCTACAATTTGCTCCGATAATTTTTCGTTTCCCTCTATTTCTATTTCAGATAAACAATTTGATAACCCTGGTCTTGGGGATACTCCGAATATCACATATTGTCTTCCTTTTCTCATGTCTGCATCAATTAATATAACTTTTTTCCCTGTTTGTGCAAAAGTAACAGCTAAATTAGCAGCTATCCAACTTTTTCCTTCTCCTGGAAGAGTTGATGTAATTAATAATGTCTGCATTTTTTTACTAGTATTCATGAATTGTATATTGGTTCTTAATGTTCTGAAAATCTCTGAAATAGGAGATTTTGGATCTTTATGTGCAATAACTTCTTTTCTCATTATTTTCTACCTCCTCTTTCGTTTTCAAAATTTTCAATTAGTGGTATTGATGCTAAAACTGGTACGTTAAATCCTTTTTCAATGTCTTCTGCTGTTTTTATAGTAGTATCTAACATGTTAGCAATTAACACATAACCAGCAGAAATAACAAATCCAATCACAGCAAATATAATAATATCTCTTATGTGATTTATATTAGATGGATTGTTGGAAACTTCTGCTTCATCAACGATATGTACATTATTAATATTATAAATATCTTTAACTTTTTCTGTAAACACTTTTGCAATTTCATTAGCTACTTTAGCAGAATATGTTGCATTTTCATTTGATACTGTAATTTCAATTAATTCTGTATCTTTTACAGAATTAACTGTTATATTATTTCTTAAAGTTTCTTCTTCAATTTCTATTCCTAAATTAGAAATAACTTGCCTTAATACATTTTTACTTTTTACAATTTCACTATAGGTAGATACTAATTTTGAGTTTAATGTTACATCTGTTGCAGTAATTGAATTTGTGGCTTCTGTAGTTCCTGTTGTATTTTCAACTGTTGCTAAAACAAGTGTTGTATAAGAGCTATACATTGGTTTTACAAATCCTACAGTATAAATAACTCCTATTGCTATAAATATTAATACAATTAAGATTATTTGTACTTTTTTATTCCAAAATATGTTAAATAATTGTTTTAAATCTAATTCTTCCATAATTTTCCCCTTCTTTTTAACTTCTGTGACTTTTCTATTTTACACTTTTTTTCTCCTCTTGTCAATTCGATTCCTCCTCTTCTTTGCTTTTTTTGCTGTCTATTAAATTTCCCAATAGGATACATACTATTCCTATTCCTAGTATGATATATCCATAATTAGATATGGTGCTCATAATGTTGTTTAATATTGCTCTTAAAGAATTAGAAATGGAACTATTTAGCAAGGTTATCGTATTAATTTTTACTTTTGCTTGAACAAATAGATTAATAGCTACTAATAATATTCCTGAAGATAACATAGCTATTCCAACACTTGATATTCCTTTCCATATTTTGCTATGGCAAATGGCAAAAATAATAACAACAAGAACTAATCCACTTATTAGTAATATTATGTTTGCTAAATTCACATATTGTAAAATTTCCTTATATCCATTATGAATTTGTTGCTCATATTGCGTATGTGCCATTGTAGTTTTATATTGTTCACATATTTTATCAATATAGGTTTTAATAGCCACACTATTTGTTTTTAATCCTGCTTTTCCTGCTACGTATTTTTCTATATTGTTATTTAAATTTGTTCTAATTTCCGTTACATCAATTTCTTCTTCTTTTCCTTCATAAATATTATTAATTATTATATTTACATCTTTTTTTACTTTATCTTCTGTAATTACATCATTCATTACCTCTTCTTCTAATCCTGATTGATCAATGTAGTTTCTAAAGTTTTTTTCTACTTCTTGATGGATTCCGTTATAATACCCTGTTTCTTCTAGCTTTGTAAGGACATACTCCTTACTTAAAATGGTGGAAGTAGCAATATGAAGAAAAGCAAATGTTACAATAACAACTGCTAACAGTATAATTAGAATATATCTTATGATTAATGGTAAACCTTTCATATTTACATACTCCCTCCTAATCTACTAATTCTGCATATACGACATATCTTTGTGTTGTATAGCCCACATACACAAAAGGATAACAAGTATATATCATTAAAATTTCTTTTTCTTTTTGAATTGGTAATTTATCTGGTTCGTCTTCTTTCACGATTTGCATATCAAATATTTTATATTTATATTCGCCATAAGATGTTTTTATTGTAATTTCATTTCCTATTTGTAGTTCTGAAAATCTTCTAAATACTTTTTTAGAATTATGTCCCATATAAATAATGGAACCACCTTCCCCTGGAAAATAGCTTCCTCCCGCATGACCTACACGAGCTCCTTTTATAACGTCTAAAGTATCTCCATAATATACTGGTAAGTCCAAATCAATTTTTGGTATTTGAATGGTTGCATATTGAGTTCCATATTCAGGATAATTACTAATTCTTTTCTCTTCTTCTACTAAATCTGCTTTTTTTGCTGGTTCTTTGTTTGTTATATCAATCGACACTTTACTAATTAATGAGATACCTTCTTCTATTTGTTCACCCGCAAATAGAAAAATTGCCCATATTAGTATCCCAGTAATGAAGAAAGCAACTATTATATTTAAAATAGTTGCTTTTAATGTCTTATTTACAAAATTATTATGCATTAGTTCCTAATCTCTTTTTTTTACAGCAATTGTGATAGCTGTTGCAGCTAGGGCAATTACTGCTACTGAAGAAACAACTAAAGCCATATTAACTTGAGTACCTGTTGGAGCTAAATTGTTACTTCCAAATGAGTTAATCCATTTTCCATCTTTGTAAACGTCAATTCTGTCTGATTTAAAATCTAATGTTACACCAGCTATAGTTGCTGCTTGTTCTGCTAATCCTTTTAATTTAGCTTTTACATCAGATGGTAAGCTGTGTACATCAGTTGTATTATTTTCAATCATGATTTGTTCAGCTTGTTTAGCTAATCCTAAAATTTCATCACATTTATCATTTGAAAGTGGATAATCTCTTAAATATTGCTCCATTTTTACTTTGTCATTTTGTGTCATTCCATATTTAGATCCTATTGCATATAATTCATCAGCTAATGTGCTAGAAGTTGCTGCATTTACAACTGTCATAGCAGTCATCATTAAAATTATAGCTACTAAAGCTATTGTTAAAACTTTTTTCATTTTAATTCCTCCTTATTTTTTCTGTTTTAACAGTATTTTATTTATTTAAAAATTTTAATAACTAAATTATTAATTTTTATCATAGTTCTTATAACAGATTCTAAACCTATAATATGAACTATAACCATACTAATTATACTTATATATCCAATTTTTTCGTTTCTTTTTTCCCATAACCTAGACATATTTTATCATACTTTTATTTTAATTACAAGCTTTTTTTATAATTTTTTATTAT
>CANQZU010000072.1 GCA_947628415.1 uncultured Clostridia bacterium
CTTTCCATTTGATCAATAAACTCGTCATTATTTTTAGATAATGTCATTTGATTGATTACTTGTTCTGTTACATCTGCAACTGGCATACTATTCATAGCTTTTCTTAATGCAAATACAGTATCTTTCTCTTTTGTTGTTAATAGCAAATCCTCTCTTCTAGTACCAGATTTATTAATATCAATTGCTGGAAAAATTCGTCTTTCTGATAATTTCCTATCCAAGTGTACTTCCATATTACCAGTACCTTTAAATTCTTCAAAAATAACATCGTCCATTCTACTACCTGTATCAATTAATGCTGTAGCTAGAATTGTTAGACTTCCTCCATATTCAATATTTCTTGCTGCTCCAAAAAATTTTTTAGGTTTGTGTAATGCTGCTGGATCAATACCACCAGATAAAGTTCTTCCAGATGAAGGAATAACAAGATTATAAGCTCTTGTAAGCCTAGTAATACTATCTAACAGAATTACAACATCTTTTCCGTGTTCTACTAATCTTTTAGCACGTTCCAATACCATTTCTGCTACTTTAACATGGTGCTCTGGTAATTCATCAAAAGTTGAATGAATTACTTGCCCTTGGATAGAGCGTTTCATATCAGTTACTTCTTCTGGTCTTTCATCTATTAGTAGTACAATTAATTCTGCTTCAGGATTATTTTTTGAAATGCTATTTGCTACTTTTTTTAATAAAGTAGTTTTTCCTACTTTTGGTTGAGCAACAATCATTCCCCTTTGCCCTTTTCCAATTGGACACATTAAATCAATAATTCTAGTAGCATAATCATTAGAAGAAGTTTCAAGCTTTAATCTTTTATTTGGATAAATTGGCGTTAATTCATCAAATCTCTTTCTTTTCATAGCTTTTTCAGGATGTTCTCCATTTACTTCACCAACGAAAATTAAAGAAGGAAATTTTTCGCCTTCTCTATATCGAGATATTCCTTTTATAATATCACCAGTATCTAACCTAAATCTTCTAATTTGAACCATAGATATGTAAACATCTTTTTCGCTAGATAAAAAATTTTCTCCTCTCAAGAAACCATAACCATCTGGTAAAATATCTAAGATTCCTTCAACAATTTCATCTCCATTATTTGTTAACTTATAATCTACTATAGGTTCACCGTTTTCATCATATTGTCTTTCAATTAATTCTTTTTCTACTTTCAATTCTTGTTCATCAGGTATAACGGCAACTTTATTTAATATAGTTATTAGTTCATCTTTTTTTAATTTTGAAACGTTTTTTATATTATGCTCTTTAGCTAAATTTTTTAAATCAACTAAAGTCATTGATTCCATATCTAACATATAATAGAATCCTCCTTTATGGTTTATTTCAATGTTTTATTGGTATGGGGAAATTTGAAAAGAAATAATAAATATATCATATTATATCACAAAATTCAGTAAAAAAAAAGATTTTTCAAAAAAAAGAATATAATTTATTTAAAATTACATTCCTCTATCTATATAAACTCTTTCGTTTGGATAATACATTTCTAATTTTTCTCTTGCTGTTTGCTCAATAAAATCAAGTGAATTAACATCGTCTTTTCTTTTAGATAATTCATCTTTGCATTTTTTTTCTTCTTCTATTTGTGAAGTTAATTGTTTGCTATTTTCACTATATTGATTCAACGTTTTTTGTTGATTAGTTAAAGTTAAAATTACATAGATTCCAATTACAAATATAAATAATTTTTTGTATATTTTTTTATTTTTCTTCATCAGTACTCTCTCCAATTTATGTTATAAATCCTTACGGATATTATAATTATATTTTCTACATTTTAAATAAAAATCCTTCTTTTATTTTCAATTTTTTACAATATTTTTTTCTTTTTTTACTTTTTTTATATTATTATAGATTAATATGAAAAAATTTGTAAAACTTTTTCTAATATTAATGCATACGAAATGAAAAGGTTTTAAAAATATTTTATGTAATAATTGATATACAGATTGTAGAGGAAGAAAAATAATTTTCATAATCCTTTTTAAAATATTAAATATCTTTATATTAATTTTAATAACATAGGAACTAAGAAACAACATATAAATAATAGCACCTATTATTATTGCTAAAAACATAAATAAACGTAATTCTCCATTGTTAAAGATAAAGATAGAGGACAAAATAATAAAACCTGTTAAAATCCAAAATAAGATATCTTCTAAATATGTAAAGAAATCTTTAGTTTTAAAAACTCTTCTTAAAATTCTAAAAAAATCAAATAATAGTCCAATTAGTAATCCATTTAAGACAAATATTAAAAATAAATAAGCTTGATTTCCAGCCATTATTTGATTCCTCCTTTAATTTTATTTAAATATTTTACTAATAAAGCTTGCTTTTGTTTTTTCATTTTCTTTATCACTATAAGCTAAGTAAGATATATCTCCTTCTACAATAACTTCAGAAGTATCAATGCTTAACTTATTAATTCTAATGTTTTCACCCTTGACAGTTAATAATCCTAACTCAGTTTCTAATATTACTACTTGGTCGTCAAAACTTAAAACATCTAAAACACCTGATATACTAAGTTTTCCCCTATTCTCTAAAATTAAATTTTGAATAACATTAGCCGACATACTTTTTCTTTCATCTATAGTCATTTTTTACCTCCTTTTATTTTTCTTATTAAATTATATATATTCAGGGTTTGTCTTATTTAGAACGAAAAAAGAGAAAACTTAAAAATATATCTAAAGTTTTCTCTTTTAGTTAGTTTTTACATACTAATGTTTTATGGAACTCTTTTAATAATTTGTCAGATATTTGAGTTTTAAAAGAAATCGATATTTTGGATTCAGAAACTTCAAATTCTAACATTTCCAAATTATTTTCTTCTATTTTATTTAAAATACTTTTAATACCTTCAAAATTTCGAATTATTCCATTTCCTATAATAGATATTCTAGAGATGTCATTTTTTACAATACTCTTAATAGTATTTTCTTCAATAATATTTGATATAACGGTTCCTGGTTTATTATTAAATGTGGATTTTGCAATAATAGGTATTTTAAACTTTTCTCCTATTTCAACACATCGATTATGAAGTACTTTAGCCCCTTCACTTGCTATTTCCAACATTTCTGCATAGGATAGTTTTACTAATTTTTGTGCTTCTTTTAATTGATTTGGATCTGTAGTATAAATACCATCTACGTCAGAAAAAATATAACAATCTTTTGCTTTTAAAGCTGCAGCAATAGCAACTGCTGTAGTATCAGATCCACCTCTTCCTAAAGTAGTTATGTCCATATTTTCATTAATGCCTTGAAAGCCTGTAATAATTACTATTTTTTCTTCTTGTAATTCTTTTTTTATTCGTGTGGTATCAATATGTTGTATAACAGCATTTTGATTGACATTATTAGTGTAAATTCCGAGCCTGCCAACCTGTTAAAGATACTGCTTTGTATCCTAATTTATTTAATAAAATACTTAATTTAGCCGTAGACATCTGTTCACCTGTACTTAATAGCACATCCATTTCCCTATCTATTGTTTCTTCTGATAATTCTTTTGCTTCTGATATTAATTTATCAGTAGTTTTTCCTTGAGCAGAAAGGATCACTACTATTTGATATCCTTTTTCATATAATGAAATTATTCTATTAGCCACTAATTTTAATTTTTCATTGTCTGCAACGGAACTACCTCCAAATTTTAAAACTATGGTATCCAACTTTAATCACTCTGCCTTTGTAAAAAAATATAGAAAGCGGATTTAATTTTAAACCTGCTTTCTATATTATATGCGAAATTTATTTTATGTTTGCATTTTTAAATAGCTTTCCATAAATTCATCAATTTCGCCATCCATAACTGCTTGTACATTTCCTACTTCATAATTAGTTCGATGATCTTTTACCATTGTATATGGACAAAAGACATAAGAACGTATTTGACTTCCCCATGCAATTTCCATTTTAATTCCTTTCAAATCCTCAATTTTTTCTTTTTTTTCTTTTTCTTTTAAGTCCAATAATTTAGATTTTAGCATTTTCATTGCAGTTTCTCTATTTTGAATTTGGGAACGTTCTGATTGACAAGCAACAACAAGATTAGTTGGAATATGAGTTATTCTAACTGCAGAAGAGGTTTTATTAATATGTTGTCCTCCTGCTCCGTGATGCTCTATATGTATCAATTCGTAAGTCATCTGGATTAATTTCTAGTTCTATATCATCTGTAATTTCTGGTAAAACTTCTATTGATGCAAAAGAAGTATGCCTTCTACCACCACTATCAAATGGTGAAATTCTAACTAGACGATGAACCCCCATTTCTGATTTCATATAACCATAAGCATTTTCTCCTAAAATTTCGAAGGTAACATTTTTTAATCCTGCCTCTTCCCCTTCTAGATAATCTAATTCTTTTACTACATAGTTATTTTTGTTTGCCCATCTTGTATACATACGATATAGCATTTCTGCCCAGTCTTGTGATTCTGTGCCACCAGCTCCTGGATGAATAGTTACAATGGCATTATTTGAATCATATTTTCCGTGCAAAAAAGATGAAATTTCAAATTTTTCAATTTCTTTTTTTATTGTATTGGTATTTTTCAAAATATCTTTGATTAATTCTTCTTCTGGTTCTAATTCTAATAACTTAGTTAATTCTTCTAAATTTATAATTTCATTTTCTAGTTTTCTAAATTGAATAACCTTATTTTTAATTGTCTTTATCTGTTTTAAAACATTGTTTGAATTTTTATTATCACTCCAAAATCTTTCTTCCATTGTTTGTTTTTCTAATTCATTTAATTGCTTTTCTAAA
>CANQZU010000073.1 GCA_947628415.1 uncultured Clostridia bacterium
TTTGAGGAGTTTCTGAATTTAAATACTTATTAATTTCAGCCCTTCCAACGATATTTAAATGAACAGCTCCTTGTTCACTGTATAAGGACTAATACTCTGCTTCTGAAGCTTTAAATTTAATACAAGAAACTCCATTTGGTAATTGAATTTTAATAGTCGGATTTTTATCTCGTGATAGAAGTGTTATCATATTTTTGGTAACACAAACATTTTCTATTGCAATTAAAGGCTCATCTACACACTGCGCCCATAAATGCCGGCAATCACCTAACTCAAAAATTGCTTTAACCATTTTAGAATCTGTAGCGTGAAAAATAAAATCCACTTTATAATTAGGAGAAAATTCAATATCTTTTACTTGATCTTCTATCCAATCTTGAAACCGCGGAAGCAGGTTATCGGGAACGGATGTGCCAAAGGCTGAAGGGTGCCCTTGAGCATAGTCGACTAAGTGAGAATCTTCGCATAACTTGCGGAAATCTGCTAAAATGATCCCTCGAGCAGAGCCCGCCCAAGAATTTCCTGATTTTGTTAAAAGC
This sequence comes from uncultured Clostridia bacterium, assembly GCA_947628415.1. Lineage (GTDB taxonomy): Bacteria > Bacillota > Clostridia > TANB77 > CAG-508 > CAG-269. Next base: position 540 of record CANQZU010000073.1, read on the forward strand.
ATCGTTGGTCTACGATATTTATTCATTAATTCATTTGCAATTAGGCCAAGAACTGATTTATCCGCGAATCCTTCTGGCATCCGCACTATCAGAATCTTTTTACTTAAAAGATTCTGTTCATTTATAACCCTTTCTATTGTTTCTACTGCATTATCTCTTACTTTTGTTTGACGATTTTTTACATTTGTGCAAACTCTTACAGCTTGCTCTACTATTGTTTCGGTTTGTCCTTTACATCCACGCTTAGTAGAAGGAACCTCTTTGTACGCTTCAGAATATAACATACTTTTAAATAGAAGTTCTTTTTCTTCCATTGATCCTACTCTTGTTATGGCATTAACAAGAGGAACAATGTAAAAGGCAACGCCAATAGGTGTTAGTTCTCCTTTTAATGAAAAAGCATTTTTTTCTGCCATCAAAGAAATAAATGGATCGCGCACTTGGTGCATTCCTAATTCACATAAATATCTTGTCTCAAAGCTGCGGAGATCCATTACGTCACCAATTAAACCTAACATAACTAAATCTAATTGATTATCTGCGCAATGCATATGAAGAATTTCATCAAGTTTTTGGCAAAATTTGTAAACTACTCCTACTCCTGATAATGATTTATTAGGATAGTCACATAATTGATTATTAACCACACAGGCATTTTCAGATTCCTTTTCAGCAATGTGGTGGTCGAGAACCAATACGTCAATGCCGCAGTTATGTAATTGTTGATGAATGACATAATCATTACTTGACGAATCCGCAGCGATTACTAACTTTGCAGAAGTGGGTACTGCCATTAAATTAATTCCATGTTTCTTTCCTTCATGAAATGAATAATTAATATGATCTTTCATATTAGGAAATGCTTCAAGAATATAATTTATTAACGTTGCACCGGCCGTATAGCCGTCGCAATCACTGTCAATTATGAAATAAATCTCGTCTTGCGCATTTATATGCTTTAATAGCATTTCCGCAGCTTTATCAATGTTTTTTAAAAGATTACAAGATAAATTATCTTTTTCTGTTAAATGTGTGTAATGATAAATTTCATTATATGGAATTCCTCTATTTGTTAATACCTACTCCAAAGGAGAATAAGTAGAATTTATAGGATTAATTAAATCATAATTCATAAAATGATTCTCTCTCTTAATAATTTTTCAAATATTTCTGGTCCTGTATCTGTTGGGCTAGCTTTATAGGGAGTTATCATATTCTTATCAAAAATAATACTTACTTTAACTAAATTCCTATATTTATCACGAATTGAAGTTAATTTATTTACTAATTTTTGATATTCATCATCATATGGTTTTTGAAATTGTCTATCAAAAGCAATGATAATTTCATTGACACCTAACTCACGCAAAAGATTTACTTGATAATAAGATAAATTACTTCCGCAGCACGCAACAGACATATCGTTTTCATAACCATAAAATGATTGATATTGTAGAGAGCTCTTCTCGCTCTCGAATATAATAGCTATTTTAGATTTATGTATGCACTCTCTACTATTGTTTATATTATATAAGTTCATACTTAACGGATGACTGTATTCTTTGTTCATTATGCGCAACGGCCTATATTTGCCATATCTCTCTGCATAAAAGCTAGATAAATACCGCCCTCTGATTCCTATAAGTCTATTGTTTATATCAAAATGCGGAATTACTATTTGTTCATCCACTGGATAATAACCAATCTTATTGCGACGTTGCACTTCTTCTGTAATGCCTTCTTCTTTCCATGATTCTATAAGTGGATAAGAAAATCTTGATAAAATATTTAAATCATACTCTTGTAAAGTAGGAACAACAATAGGAGAAGGTAATTCTGTGTTTCGTTTAAAAACTTCCCAATCTTCTAATTCATCTTGCGGCGTCTCTGCTAAAGTTCCCTCAAAGCCAAAATATGAAGCTATATAATCCATAGCGTCATATAATTCCCAATCTAAATTCTTTTGGATTTTCATAACCTTGATACAAAGATCAAAAATATCAAAAGATGGTTCAGCGCAACCTGAATAACAATGACATAACTGAGTATTTTGATAATAGTATAATTTTCTACTGCCAATCCCTGGCGGATTGTGACAAATAGTTGTTGCTATTAAACCTCCATCTGTGTATTCAGGCTCGCCGCCCCATAATTCTAATAAGTCATATATTTGTTCTAATTCTAATTTTTCTTTTAATAAATCTTTATTATAATAACGTGACATATTAATCAACAATCACTTGCATATCGGCAACATTAATAAGTTCATAGTCCCATTTAGTAGCAAATTGCGGTTGAATGCGGCAGGTGCCTAAATCCGCACTACACCAAAGATATATTCCCTTAAAGGGACCTCGTCTATTTTTATAAACTGAAATTTTCATATTGGGAATAGGAAAAAGAGGATTCGCGCCAAGTATTGGTTCTATTTTAGCTAGGTCTTCTTGGGTTACTGGCAAGATGATAAGCCCGCAATCAGCTCTCGTTTCTACTCTATATTTCTATAGAGACTAGACTATATCTTTACCATGCTTATAAAAAGTTTAGGTAGGGAGTACTTCGGATAATATAATTATCCTACATCCCGCCACGGATTAGTCGTTGAACCTTCCTCTTTTCGAGGCTCGGCTGCTGGTTACCCAATTTCTATTATTTTTAAACCATTACACTTAAGCTTATTTCATCTTTATGTTGTGGTTAATAGAACTCTAAGGGCTTTCTAGCAATTCTCTCCCTTATAATCTCTTAGTATTTTCTACTAAGGACGACATTTTCTAATTATCGGCAATACTTTTTGCTCCTCTGAGCAGATTCTGATCCGGCGTATCGCTTGACTGATATAGGCTATTCAATTGAGTAGCCGTTAGAATAAAAACTCCATATTGGTTAGCTATATCTTTTAATTTTGCAGAAAGCATAAATAAAATATTGTCTTCGCGTAGCTTTACTCCTCCAGACTTATGAGAAATTTCTTCCAAAATCTTTAACGACGTCTGTAGATAGTCGAACAAAATCATGACAACATTATGTTCACGAATATTCTTTTTAATCTTATTTTCTACATCTTGTAAAGAAAAATCCGGCAACTCTTCAACCCAAATAGGACTATTTTGCAGCAACTGCGCAGCCTCTATTACTCGCTGACGCTCTCCTTCTAGGTAGTCTCCGCGCAAGATATGATCTTCATTAACATTAGAAAGAAAAGCTAACATCATTGTCTGAACTTCGCTTTTATCTTGCTCAGTTGCAATAAAAAGCGTAGGTTCTCTGGAACCATGTTTTACCCAGCCATATCCGTCTTTATACAGCTTGCCGCAAGCAAAAGTGCAGGCATCTGCGATCATAGACCTTGTCTTTCCGATCCCCGTCGGTGCTGATCTAAGGTACAATTTTCTTAGTCTAGCCCCTCTTGTAATCGTGTTAATTAAAGATCCATATAAAGGAATCCCTATTTCAGGAGTTTTCTCAAGATCTTCAATTAAATCTAGAATTCCTTCTCCAGCTTGATACCCATCGCTCATATCATCTTGAATATATTTGTATTTAATATCTTCAATTTTCTTATCAATGCGTTCTGCGATTTCTGTCAAAGTATGATTATCAAGCCAATCTTCTTGCTCTTGTTTCTTTTTAATATCAATGACATTAATTGGATCATAGATATAAGAAACGTCTATGCCAACATTATCATATGCACGCAGCAATGAAAATTTTTTCAATCTATTATAATAATAATTAAACTCTTCTTCTCTTGCTACATGCATTGCCTCTGCTAAATATTCAATACCTTTATTCTTTTTAAAAATAGCATCATATTTTGGACGTCCAGCTAAATAATCAAGTATAGTGTTAATACTTACTCTGTTACTTGTCATATGGATATTATATATACTACCAAATACTATTTTATGAAAATCCTCACAGAAATCATTTTCGCTAATAGTGTATTGATCTCTTTCATCTAGTAATGAAGGATTATTGAAAACGCAGCCAATAATTTGAATAATAGCTGCTACATCAACATACTTATTGTTCATTCTCATCCTCCAAGAAAGCGAATTGCTTACGATATTGTTTCATTGGTTGCCGTTTGGGTGCGGAAATATGAACTTCAACCTTTGTAATTTCTATTTCTTTAGCGTT
>CANQZU010000074.1 GCA_947628415.1 uncultured Clostridia bacterium
TAAATGACTATGGTTTAGGAGAATTAAACTCTTCAGATGCTGTTGATGAAGAATTAAAAACTAATCAAGAAATTTTTGCAGGCAGTATCGAAGAACCAAATTCAAATTTTAATCAACATAGATTAGCCGTTATTCGTCATGCAATCGAAAAAAATTTATCTATTGCCATAGCTAATTACAATAATTACACAAATATAAAAACTAATTTTCAAATGCCAGAATTAAAAGAAGATGAATGGGATAGAATCTTAAATAACATTTCTATAATTAGTTTTATGCAAGGATTGAATATTGGAAGTAAAGTATATAATGGATATGCAATTGTAACGAATAATAATAATGAAGAAGTTGTAACCGAAAATTCAATTTATATTGCAAAAAAAGATAATAAAACTTATTATAATGTTTTGAAAAAAGGATTAAATAGTGAAGTAAATAGTAGCAATTACATTGGAATCTTTAATATGGATTTAAGAAGGAGAACAAGAGAAACTACGGATCGGAGTAAGATATTATTATGCTAAAAATTTTAAGGCAGATTATGATAGTATTGTTTATCAAACACAAGTAGAAAACTATGATGGAAATATATATCAGTATTTATCTGACAAAACTAATCTAGCAAAAATTTATTATACAGCTCTAGGAAGAGAACGATATAGTATGTATAAAGTCAATAGAAATGTGGACCAATTATTGAAAAAATATTTAAAATAGCTTTTTAATAGCAAAATAAAAAGGAGAAGAAATAGAATGGACTTTGGTGATTCATTAATAACAGCATTTGTTATTTTATTATTTGCAATTATAATAACAGTTTTTCCTCTGTTGATAACAGCCAATCATTTAGACAGCGCCTCTCAAGCAACTTTACAAACACAAATGACTAATTTTGTTAATCAGATATGTGATACAGGTAAAATAACAAAAGAGGCTTATGATCAATTTGAAGAAAATATAAATGGACCTAATAGTTATAATATTGAAATAGAAGTAAAAGTATTAGATGAAAATCCAGCAAGAGAAATTACAGAAGCAAGTGGAAATATTAGCAATCGGAGAAAACGTCTATGTTACTTATTATACTTCACAAATTTTAGGACAATTAGATAATAATAATGGGGTATTAACTTTAAAAGAGGGAGATCAAGTGCATGTTTCAATTACAAATACTAATAAAACTTTAGCACAACAATTAGCATCACCAGTAAACATTGATATTTCTACTATTATAGCAGAAACTACGCAAGTTTGCACAATGAACGGAATTTAAAATAAATAAAAAAGTATACAAAAACAAAAAATGGAAATACTAATAATAGTGAAAAGTAAAGGAGTTTTTTATGAAAAAAACAATGAAAAGACTATTATTAGTATTTTTTTTATTGATAATTTATATTTATACACTAGCGATTGAAACGATACCAGATGAATTAGTAATCTTTGAAGGAGAAAACATCACATTGAAAAGTCTATTGGGTATCCAAATAAAAGCAAATAAAGAAACAATTGAAGCAGCTTCTTCTACTAATCATAATACAATTTCTGAAAAGCCAGGAAAAGCTAGCCTGCAAGTTAGTTTATTTCCTAATATTGTTGTTAAAGATGTTAGTGTAGATGTTCTTCCTAAAACAAAGGTAATACCAGTAGGAAATATGGCTGGACTAAAACTATATACTAGTGGAGTATTGGTTGTTGGAATGTCAGAAATAGAGGGAAAGGACCATAAAAAATATAAACCTTACGAAAACAGTGGTATCAAAGAAGGAGATAGAATTACTCAAATAAATAATACAACAATTAGTTCAACAAAAGAATTAATAGAAACGGTAAATCAAGCACAAGGCAATGCTGTTAAAGTTAAATACATTCAATCAGAAGAAACAAAAGAATGTAGTATAGAGCCAATAGAAACAAGTAATCATGAATATAAATTAGGACTTTGGGTAAGAGATAGTGCAGCTCGGTGTGGGAACAGTAACATTTTATGAGCCTTCAACCAAAACATTTGGTGCATTAGGTCATGGAATTACAGATATTGATACAGAAGAGTTAATTAACATTGCTTCAGGAGAATTTGTTACAACAAGGGTATTAAATATTGTTAAAGGAGAAAGTGGAAATCCAGGAAAAATACAAGGAACAGTGGAAAATCAAAAAAACATTGGAAAAATATATAGAAACACTCAATTTGGAATTTATGGTATGGTAGAAAATCTAGGAGCCTTAAACATAGATACTTCCAAAGAAATGGAAGTTGCATTAAGAGAAGAAATCAAACTTGGTAAAGCATCAATTTTATGTAGTTTAGATAATCAAAAAGTTCAAGAATATGACATCGAAATAGAAAAAATTTATAAAGAAAATAATTATAATAATAAAAGTATGCAAATTAAAGTAACAGACCAAAGATTATTAGATAAAACAGGAGGAATTATACAAGGAATGTCTGGTTCTCCTATTATTCAAAATGGAAAATTTGTAGGTGCTGTAACTCATGTACTAGTCAATAATCCAAAAGAAGGTTATGGTGTTTTTGGAGATATTATGTTAAAACAAGCCAAGGAAATTAGCTAATACAAAATAGGAATTCTTATTTTATAAAGAATTCCTATTTTATATTATTATTGAACTAACATAGGACCAATTTCAGTTACAGTTCCAGCCCCAAGAGTTAGAACAATATCATTGTCTTTTACATGAGTTTTAACATAAGAAACACATTCTTCGAAACTTGGAATATATTTTGCCTCTTTTCCAAGAGAAATGATTTTATCCACTAATTCTTTAGAAGTAATTCCATAAGTATTCTTTTCACGTGCAGCATAAATATCTAAAACAATAACATGATCAAAATTTAATAATGCTTTAGCGAAATCTTCCAAAAGATTTTTTGTTCTACTATAGGTGTGTGGTTGGAAAATGACCCAAGAATGATTATAATTTTTAAGTGAAAGAGACTTAAAAGTAGCTAAAATTTCAGTAGGATGATGACCATAATCATCATAAACACTAACATTGTTGTTTATTTTCCCTTTAAATTCAAATCTTCTATGAGCACCTGTAAATTTTAATAAAGCAGATTTTATAAACTGTTTTTCAAGGCCGTATTTATTACATAAAGCTATACAAGATAATGCATTTAATATATTATGCGTTCCTGGTATAGATAATTTTACTTTATCCCAAAATTCACCTTTATGATAAACATTGAATTCAGGAAAACCATCTTCATCAAAAATAATATTATCAGCATAAAAATCAGAGTTTTTATTTTGAATCCCATAAGTAATACAAAAAGCGTTTGTATATTTTATTAAATCCAAACAATTTGAATCATCACCATTTACCACTAAAATGCCATTATCAGGTAATAGTTTTACATATTTAACAAAAGCATTTTTAATATTTTCAAAATTTTTAAAATAGTCAAGATGATCATTATCAATATTTAAAATGACTTCTGCTTTTGGACTAAATTTTAAAAAACTTTCTACATATTCACATGCTTCTATAATAAAATGTTCGCTATTTCCAACTAAATAGTTTCCATCTAATGGTGTCAAAAAAGCTCCTACTTGAATGCTAGGATCTTGCATGGCTTCTATAAAACAAAGAGAAATCATAGAAGTTGTTGTTGTTTTGCCATGTGTACCAGAAATACAAATTGTATCTTTATAACAACGAGTTAGTTCACCTAAAAAATCTGCTCTTTCAATAGTAGGAATATTCAATCTTTTAGCTTCTAACATTTCAGGATCTTCTTGCTTAATAGCAGCAGAATATACAACAACATCAGAATTAGCAACATCTTCTATAGAATGACCAATTACGACCTTAATACCTAATTGGTTTAGTTTATCTGTTGTTTCAGATTTAGACCAATCAGAACCAGTAACAGAAAATCCCCAATTTTTTAATATGGCTGCTATTCCACTCATACTAACGCCACCAATTCCAATCATATGAATATTTTTATATTTTTTTATTGAATCAATATTTGGCATTTCAAACACTCCTTTTTGTAACAGCTAAATTATATAATGATATAGTCAAAAATTCAATACTTTAAGGAAAAAATAAAAAGATTTTTAGCATGATATATTCTATTAAATCAGTGTAAAAATGTGACTTTTCATAAAATTCAATTTTTTTGTAAAAAAAAGAAGGAAAAACTTTTTTTGTGGAGAATAATATAATTGTACATAAGATACAAGCTATATGTACAAAATATTTAAAAACTTAAGGAAGGTAGGTGCACTTAACAATGCAAATCACAGACGTACGTTTAAGAAAAGTAAATTCTGAAAACAGAATGAAAGCGGTTGCTTCTGTAACATTTGATAACGAATTCGCTGTACACGATATTAAAGTTATCGAAAGTCAAAATGGATTATTTATAGCTATGCCAAGTAGAAAAACTCCAAACGGAGAATTCAAAGATATAGCTCATCCAATCAATGCTGAAACAAGAGAGAAAATTCAAAAAGCTATTTTAGAAGCTTATGAAGCTCCTGAAGCAGAAACAGAGGAAACAGCAGAATAATGAATAACGATAAAAAGGCACTTTAACAATAGGTGCTTTTTTTGGTATAGAAATAAATTTTATTTTAAA
>CANQZU010000075.1 GCA_947628415.1 uncultured Clostridia bacterium
AGAAGAAAAATAGCACAACATAAGGCAGACCTAATCAAGGTCTGCTTTTTCAAGCAAATTTTTTCTTCTTAATTGACCGACAAGCTGCATCAATATCGGATCCTAATTCTCTTCGAATAGTTGCTACTATTCCATGAGCATTTAAATAATCTCTAAATTTAATAATATTCTCATTAGTACTTTTATCAAATTTACCATTTTCAATTTTATTAATTGGAATCAAATTTACATGACATATCATTCCCCTTAATAATTTGACTAATTCTTTAGCATCTTCTAAATTATCGTTGTTATCTTTAGCTAATGCATATTCAAATGATATTCTTCTATTGGTTGCCTTTATATAATCCTTACAAGCTATAATTAATTGTTCGATGGGATATACTTCATTTACTGGCATCATAATACTTCTTTTTTTATTATTAGTAGCATGCAAAGAAATTGATAAAGTACATTGAATGTTTTCTTCTGCTAATTTATAAATTTTTGGCACTAATCCACTAGTTGAAATACTAATATGTCTTGCACCAATATTTAAACCTTTAGGATGATTAATAATTCTAATCGCATTTACAACATTCTCATAATTATCTAATGGTTCTCCTATTCCCATGAAAACAACGTTAGAAATCTTTTCTTTGATGTCTTGTTCTACTTTTATAATTTGTTCTATTATTTCTCCACCACTTAAATTACGAATAAAATCAATTCCTGTAGAAGCACAAAATTTGCACCCCATTTTACATCCAATTTGAGAAGATACACAAATACTATTTCCGTGATGATATCTCATTAAAACAGTTTCTATAGCATTGCCATCTAATACATCAAATAAATATTTAATAGTTCCATCTTTAGATTCTTGTTTTTTTAAAATATTAAAATTACAAATTGTATAATTATTTTTTAATTTTTCTCTTAATTCTAGTGACAGATTTGTCATTTGGTCAAAAGATTCTACTTTTTCATCATATATCCATTTAAAAATTTGTTCAGCACGAAAAGGTTTTTCTCCTATTTCTTTTAATTCATTTTTTAAATCTTCTAGTTTATAATCTTTTATATTTTTCATTTTTATCCCTCTATTTGTCCATATTTTATTCTATTTTTTCCTATTTCTTTTGGAATAATAATTTCACTAGTATTAGGTCTTTTAGGTTGAATTAATTCTTCAAATCTTTGTATCATGATAAAATCCTTTTGATAAATAAACATCAAGAGATTTTTTCTAATTTTATCTGACAATGTCTCTGTTCGCATAACTAAACTAGTTTCTTTTATCATGATAGCACCACCTTTTCTATTCATTATTCTACATATGAAATTTTCTGATAATTGTTTCTTTTATGTCTTTAATGCACAAAATTAAACAAAGAATAAAACTAAAAATAGATAAACTGCTTCCTATTATACTTAATGTTTTATTTTGCACTATTCCCTCTGTTATAAATATAACTGGTAACATACTAAATAATACAATAACTAATTGATAAAATGCATATTTCATATATTTTTTATAACTAGTTATTGTTAATACTAACATAGTAATATTAGCAATAATAATCATTATTGGAATGGCTATATTTATAGACCATCCTTTCATTCCTAACTTATAATCAATATAAGATACTAATAAAGAAAGTGCAATTAATTGTAATAGTACATGACCTGCTATATTAATATTTTTTTTAATTGAATATAAAACGACAATCCAAATATAAATAATTCCACTATTAGCAAGCGCTGCCCACGGAATATAAGGCGTAACTAAATGATTAATAAGTAATAATAATAAAGCTATGCTAATAGAAACAATTCCTAAACTTCTTATGAGTTTTTCACTTTTCTTTGCTTTAATTTTTTCAGGATATATCATCTAAAACACCATTACTTTCTATTTGTATTTTTATTCCTTTTTCTTTTAAAAATTGATAAAATCTTTTTTCAATACTATTGTCTTGCAAAACAGATGTAAAAGTAAACACTAATTTATTTTCAAAAGTACAACTAGCACATTTTATTTTTTCTACTTGTTCTGGCGCAATTAACATCATAAAATAATCTATATACTCTTTATATTTTCCAATAATACCAATTCTTCCAATATTAGAAAATGTCGTAGTTGTATATTTTCTAATTTCAGTATAACCTATTCTTACTAAAGGCTTTTTTATAATTAATGGTATCATTTTAACCAATGGATTATTTCCTATTTTTACATTTGTAGACATAGTTTTTATAATTTCTTCTTCTGTTAGTTTTTTATAAAAATCTTTTTTGACAAAGTCTAATATTTTTTCAAAAGTATCTAATTTTTCTTTTTTCATTTCTGCTTCTACTGTAATATAAGAAAAAAAATTAGACATTGTTTTAGAAGAAAAATATTTTTTCAAATTTACAGGTATACAAACTTTTACTGGTTTTTTTCCTTTTGCTTTTAAATAATTTTCTTGGTAAATGGCATAAATCAAAACAGCTGTTAAATATTGTGTAATTGTTACTTCCTGCCTTTTTGTCTCTTTTTTTAGGTCTTCTAAATCTATTATTTCATGAATAGCACTTATAGCACCTAGTTTCATTTTTTTACCCTTTAAAATATAAGCCTTCCTTCCTGAAGCATTAGATTTAGCTGTTTTATCATAATTTTTCATATAACTATCTTCTGTATCATATTCTATTTTTCTAATTTTTCTTTGTTCTTCATCAAATATTTCTGGATAAAGCAATTCTAGATAGGTATAAATAATTTCTTTAAAAAAGATTACACCACTATTCCCATCTGTTAAGGAATGAAAAATATCAATATTAATTTTATTTTCAAAATAAGTAACTTTAAATAAATAATTATTATTTCTTCTTGGATCAATATATTTACAAGGATAATCTGTTTCTTCCTCTACAATAGGAGATTTGGTATTATGTTCTAAATAATACCAAAAAAATCCTGTTTTCATTCTTACTTTAAAAGATTGATATTTTTCTAAAGTTTGTTCAACTGCTTCTTGTAATAAATTTGATACTATTTTTTCTTTTAAAACACAAGAAATTCTAAATACTGTACTATATTTTTTCCCATTAGAAATCGGAAATATTTTAGCAGAATTATCTAATCTTCTCCAATATAATTTATTTTCTCTATCTTTTTTCATCCTGCATTCCTTTCATATTTTTTTATAGTTCTACTCCAAATTAGCTATTATTTCTTGGTAACCTTGCTGTATCATTTCTTCTGAAGTATTTTTTTCTATCATCCAAATATGCGGTGCTCCTACATATTCTTTTATTTCTAATTTAGTTCCTTGTTCCTCTGCTTTTTTTCTTAATACTTCTACATCTGGATTTAAAATATCTTGTGTTCCTGTTATTATTATTACATTTTTTAATTTAGATAAATCTCCTTCAATTGGATTTACTAAATAATTATTGATTCCATCTTCTCCACTATAAGCAATGCCTGCTAATTTTAAACTTTCTTTGTTTAATTGTTTATCTATTTTTTGTATTTCATCAATTTGAGGGTTGTTTAGTCTAACATCTAGCCAAGGAGAAATTAAAATTGTTTTGTTAGGCATTGGTGAATTTTCTTCTCCTATTTTTTCTTCTAAAGCTAATGCTATTCCTCCTCCTGCTGAATCTCCCATTACAATTAGGTCTTTAACATCTATTCTATCTATAATTTCTTTATAAAGTGGTGTTACCATTTCAAAAACATCTTTATATGTATATTTAGGTGTTAATGGATAATCTGGAAGAATTATAGTTATACCTGTATCTTTTACAATTTGTTCAATAAATTCCCAATGTTTTTGACTTGTCTTTGCTACATAAGAACCTCCATGAAAATATAATATTTTTTTGTTTGTTTTTTCTCCATCTGATGGTTTTAAAATAAAAATATTTCTTCCCATAAATTGCTTTTGTTCTATAGAGCAAGTATTTTTTATCTCTTCTGGTACGCTACTTTCTATCCCTATAAAAATATAATCAATGATTTCTATTGTAATAATTACTAAAATTAATAATAATATACTAATTATTGTTTTTTTCATTTTATATTTCCCTATTATTTTTTCTTTATTCTATCATAAGCATTTAGATAACGCAACTATTCAAAATAGTATGTCTAATTTGTTAATATTTATCTAAAAGTAAATTCATAGTTTTTTTTAAGCTTTGATATCTATTTAATAGATTTCAAAGCTTTAAGAATTTACACAGTTAAATTTTAACACTCAAATGTCCTAATTCTGGTTTTCACAGAGTTCAGTCCTACCATAAAGC
>CANQZU010000076.1 GCA_947628415.1 uncultured Clostridia bacterium
TGTAATACCCTTGTTCGTTTTTACTTTCTTTTGTTTGTTTTTTACTTTCACTTTTTCTTTTCTCCTTTCTTTTGTTTGTTTTGTTTCTTCGCTTTTGTTTTCTTTTTCTTTTGATTTTTTTATTTACTATTTTAAAACATTGTATACTTTGATTTTTATACAAATATTTTTATTGCAAATAAGAGATTTTTCTGTTTTCAAGATATACTTATTTTAAAATAATTTCTTATATCAATAACATATATTATCGTTCTTTTTTTGTCAACTATTTTGTTAGAATTTTTAAGTTTTTTCGCATTTATTTTCTTAAACTTGCTCCTAATGTATTTTCTAATTCAGAAATAATAACATCCATAGTCATATTTACTTCTTCATCACTTAATGTCTTATTCTTATCTCTAAAAATAAGAGAATAAGCAACACTTTTTTTATTTTCTCCTAATTTTTCATTTCTGTAAATATCAAATAATTGAATCGTTTCTAACCATTTTTTTGCTTTTTTGGTGATGATTTTTTCAATTTGTCCGTACTTCTACTTTTTCATCTACAATTATAGCAATATCTCTTTCTACTGCTGGAAATTTTGGTACTTCTACATATTTTTTGTTAGGTCTTGCATATTTTACTAGCTTAGTGATATTAGCTTCTAATAAATAAGCTCTTTTGGAAATCATATAATTATCTAATACTTCTGGATGAACTTCTCCCAAAGTAGCAATAATATCATTTCCTACTTTTACATTTGCACATCTTCCTGGATGATATGAATTATTTTTCGTTTCTTTTTCTATTTCATAATGTGAAATATTAATTGCTTCTAAAATATTTTCTAACATTCCTTTTAAGGTATAAAAATCTATATTCTCTCCATACATACCAACAGTTAGAATTTCTTCTTGTAATGGTACTTCTCCGTTTTCTACTTCTTGTTTAATATTTTTATAATTTCTAGAAATATCAAATAATTTAGCTTCTTGATTTTTCTTATTTGCATTAATCGCTAATATTTGCATCATACTTGGAATAGTTGTTGGTCTCATTAACTTATACTCATCACTTAATGGATTTTGTATTGTTATAGCATATTTTTTAATTTCTTCGCTAATATTTGATAATTCTAAATCTTTTTGACTTACAAAGCCATAAGTATAAATTTCAGAAAGTCCACTATTTACAAGTACTTCTTCTACTTTCTTTTTGATATTTTGTTCTTTATTTCTAATTCCTAATGTTGTATCTGCTTTAATTAAAGTAGAGTCTAATTTATCATAACCATAAAAACGTCCAATTTCTTCTGCTATGTCAGCAACAAATTCTAAATCCATTCTAAAATATGGACTAATCACCATATCGTTTTCTACTTTAATTTCTAGTTTATTTAATATTTCTATCATTTCTTGTTTTGATAAACTAGTTCCTAATAAACTATTAATTTTCGCTACATCTAATGGAATTTTATTGATTTTTTGTTTAGTTGGGTAAACATCTATTTTACCATCTACTACTTCTCCTGCTCCTAACATAGCTACTAATTCTACTGCACGATTAGCTGCTCTTAATGCATTTTCAGCTGATAATCCTTTTTCAAATCTAGAGGAGCTTTCGGTTCTTAATCCTACTTTTTTGGCTGTTTTTCTAATATTTCCTCCATAAAAAGTAGCTGATTCAAACACAACGGTTTCTGTGTTGTTTTCAATTTCAGAATTTAATCCTCCCATTACTCCTGCTATTGCTACCGCTTTTTTAGTATCTGCTATTACTAAATCATCCTCATCTAATTGTCTTTCTTGTTCATCTAAAGTCGTAATTTTTTCTCCTTTTTTGGCTCTTCTTACGGTAATATGTTTTCCTTCTATGGAATTTATATCAAAAGCATGCATTGGTTGCCCCATCTCTAACATAACGTAATTGGTAATATCTACTATATTATTGATGCTTCTTATACCACAAGCTCTTAATCTTCTTACTAGCCATTTAGGAGATGGTGCTATTTTAACATTTTTAACTATTCTTGCTACATAACGATAGCATAAATCTGGTGCTGTAATATCTACCTTTAATCCTTCTAATTCATTCTTATTCTCTACCTTCAATTCATCGATATTTTTTCTTGGATTTTTGAATGGTTTATTTAAAGAAGCTGATGTTTCTCTTCCTAACCCTTCTATCGATAGACAATCTGGTCTATTAGAAGTAATTTCAAAATCTATGATATCTTCTTTTAATTCTAATACTTCAACAATATCTTTCCCTAACTCTTTTTCTAAACTTTTGTCTAATATCATAATTCCATGTTCAATTTGGTCTGGATAATCTGCTAAAGATAGGTTTAATTCACCAATTGAGCACATCATACCACAAGAATCAATACCTCTTAATTTTCCTGTTTTTATCTTTACTCCTCCTGGTAATTGAGCTCCATCTTTTGCAATTGGTACAATATCTCCTACTTTAATATTATTAGCTCCTGTTACAATTTGTAATTTTTCTCCTCCTACATCCACTTTGGTTACTACTAATTTATCAGCATCTGGATGTTTTTCTATTTCTAGAATTTTTCCAACAACAACATTTTTTATATCATTTCCTAATTGGTCAATTGTTTCGACTTTTGATCCTGTCATTGTTAAGATATCTCCTAATGTTATTGTATCTACATCAATATCACTATATTCTTTTAACCACTCAACACTTGCTTTCATATATTTTTTCTCCTTTTCTTTTTATCTTAATAATTTATATCTTTTAAATTTAGAATTGTTTTAAAAATCTTACATCATTTTCATATAATAATCTCATGTCTTCAATTCCGAATTTTGCCATGGCAATTCTTTCTACACCAAATCCAAAAGCAAATCCGGAATATTCTTCTGGATTAATTCCACAATTTTTTAATACACTAGGATGTACCATACCACATCCTAATAACTCAATCCATCCTTCTCCTTTACATACTCTGCATCCTTTTCCACCACATACAAAACAAGATACATCTGCTTCTGCACTTGGTTCTGTGAAAGGAAAATGATGAGGTCTAAATCTTATTTTTGTATTTTCTCCTAGACATTTTTTTGCAAACATTTCTAAAGTACCTTTTAAGTCTGTCATTGCAATGTTTTTGTCAACTACTAATCCTTCTATTTGATGAAATACTGGCGAATGTGTTGCATCTACACTATCAGAGCGATAAACTGCCCCTGGGCAAATAATTTTAATTGGTGGTTTTTGCTTTTCCATTACTCTTGCTTGTACAGGTGATGTTTGGCTTCTTAATACAATATCCTCTGTAATGTAAAAAGTATCTTGTAAATCTCTTGCTGGATGATCTGGTGGTGTATTTAACTTATCAAAATTATAAATTGATTTTTCTACTTCTGGACCATCTGCAATTTCATATCCCATTCCTAAAAATATTTCTTCTACTTCATGAATAATTTGAGTAATTGGATGAAGTGAACCTAGCTTGATTTTTTTACTTGGTTCTGTTATATCAATATTTTCTGTTTCTAATTTTTCTTGTAATTCTTTTTTCTTGAATTCTTTTTCTTTTTCTTGTATAAGAGTTTCTAATTCATCTCTTACTTCATTAACTAAACTACCTATTATTGGTCTTTCTTCTGGGGATACTTTTCCCATTCCTCTTAATACAACGGTTAATTCTCCTTTTTTTCCTAAATATTTTATTTTTAATTCATTTAGTTCTTTTTCTTTTTTGCATTCCTTAATCTCTTTAATTGAATTCTCTTTAATTTTTATAATTTCTTCTTTCATCTTATTCCTCTCCTTTTTAATTTTAATACAAAAAGCCATTTCAATCCGTTTTCTAGGACGAAATGGCTTTTTCGTGGTACCACCTAAAATTTATTAGTTTTATATACTAACCTTATTTTTGTTTTAACGGTTCTAACCGCTTTTTCCTACTCTTACTTTATTTCAGAAAAA
>CANQZU010000077.1 GCA_947628415.1 uncultured Clostridia bacterium
ATTGCAGGAAGAGAGAGTGCACCTGCTCTCCTAAAACTGCCTAAAAGTGTAACTTTTAGCGGGATGACAATAAAAAAACAGGGTGATTTTAAGTCACCCCTATAGTTTTGGTTAATTATTTATATAAATTGTAATTTGTCGATGAGGTTATCTCTCAAATTTTACTACAAAATTTTTTTAAAATAACCACTAAAAATATAGTGTATTTTTCATATTTATCTACATTCATCAATAAAGTCTGTTAATTCTAGTTGTTCATATTTCTTATTTTTATCATCAGATTTGTTTTTTTCTTTATAGAAATTACAACAGTCTGTAATAAAACAGTTTTCACACTTGCATTTAGATTTGCATATATGTTTGCCTTGTAATAAAATCATTGTATGTGCAATCTGATATGTCAAATAATCTCGTGGTAAACTATTTTCTAATCTATCTTTGACAGCCTTTATTTGCTCTTTATTCGTGAAATTTGGGTTTTCTGCCCATTTTTCTCCAAAAATCCTTGATGCTACTCTAAAAACATTTATATCGACAACCATACTTGGCATATCAAAACCTAATTCTAACATACAATCCGCACTTTTATCTCCAACACCAGGCATTTTTAGTAATTCTTCTCTAGTTTTGCTTACGGATTCTTTTTTTGCATTCCAAATATTGCCATTATAATATTTTTGTATATATTCAGAAAGCTTAATTATTGTTTGAGCTTTCTTTTGTGGCATACCCGCTACTTTTATAACTCCTATCATTTCGTTTTCATCTGCATTTAATACTTCACTAATAGATTTATATTTGCCAATAAAAGATCTAACTGCTTTTGTTTCATTTTCTAAAGTTGTTCTTAACGACAAAATAATTGCAATTAAAGTATAATATGGATCCTCTCTTTTCTCTTTTATTGGATGAGATGGCCTAGGATATGTTTGATTTTCCACAAAAGAATACTTTTCACATAATCTTAATATTATAGTTAATAACTTCTTTGCGTCTTCACTTTTATTATACATCTCTATGTTCTCAATAATGGCATTTTTAGCTTGTTCATCATTTTCTATCATTTAAAAACCTCCTTTATTTTTTTCTCCGAATACTTCAAGTAATATTGATTGTTTTCATTCTTATCCATTTGAGCAACAGTTTTATCAGAATCAATCGGTCTTAAAACATTACTTAAAGGATAGCTATTTTCTTCTATTTTTAAATTTCCATTATATTTTTGATATTTAAATGGAATTTCAGTTGTTACTGTCTTATATTCTCCTTTTTCATTCATAAAACAATATGCTCTAACAATTTCAACTTGTTCTCCTTCAGATAAATATTTATCATTAATTATATCTTTTATATAATCTTTAACATTCTCTCTAAGAATTCCTCTCATTTTTATTCCATCATCTATACCGATTATATATTTAAAATGATTATATTTAATGCTTGAATATATTTGATTTGCTTTATTATAAGCTCTCACTTCAATATTTCCTTCTTCTTTATCACTTTTTTCTAAATTTTTAATATCATACAAGCTATAATATTCATAACTCACATTATTTATTTTATTCAATATTTTTGTTACAATTTCAAATTTATCTTTGTTCTTGGTCGCTATTAATATCTTTTCCATTTATTTCTCCTTCTAATACTAGATTATAATTTTTTTTGTCCATAGTATAAATTCTTCCTCTTGATATTTCTTCTTGTTTTCTTTTGTCCATACTTAGAATAATTTCATTCAATGGTAATACATTAAATTGATTCTCAACATACTCTAAATTATTCTTTTCTATTTCTCTTCTTGTCATATATTCTGTTGTATTTCCTTGTCTTCCATATGTAAATTTAGCAGGTCTTAGAGCAAAAGGAATAAAATTACATCCCAAGAATGATGATGCTTTAAATCCTAAATTAGGATTAATTGTAGTTGTTATCGCTTGTAAATTCTTATTTACTTCTCCTTGTTCTTTTAGTTTTTTCCACTCTTGTTCTAATTCATTTATTGAATATTGAAATAAAGAACTCATTATATTTTTTGGGGCTGAATTTGAACACCAAGCTCTTGTCATTTCTAATGTATTTTGAGGTTCAATTCCTAAATAATATAATAACTGTTTCTTATATTCTCTATCTTGTTTAGAAAATGATACCCATGCTATAGGTAATGCTTGTCCTTCAATAAATGCACCATATGATACAAATTCGTCGTCTCGTGGTGTATGTAAATAGTGACAGTTTCTAGCTATAAATTTGCTAATTTCTTTATCAACTTTTTTATAAATAATATTTTCTAATAATATATTTCCTTTATTTTCAGAGTTATTCAATATTGCCATAATCTGTTTTGTAGAATTATTATCATATAAATTACTTAATCTATCAATTTGATTTCGTATTTCTATATTGACTAATTCATAATTTAAGCTCACTCTTTTATCTGTTAAATACTTCATAAATATATCTAATTTATCTGCTCTATTATTTATTCCACTGTTTATTTCTCTAAGTAATGCTATATCACCTTTAAATAATTCTTCTATCTTATATGAACACATCTTTATTAAAACTTGATATTCTAAATCTGTTTTACTTATATATTCTTTTCCTTTTAAAAATTTATCTAAATTTCTATCTAAATATGCTTTTATAACTTCTAAAAATGGATTAAAAATCCATTCAAAATGCTGTCTATCTATTGAATCCACATCTTGTAATTGTTTAAAATTTTGGTTTTCTTTTTCAATTCGCTCTAGCTCTTTAGTTACTACACTTGCTACTTCATCTTCTGAAAGTTCAGTTGTATCTATATAAATTTCATTGTAGACTGACCCTATCAAATTTCTAGTTTTATTAATACCATCCCTATTATTTCTTTCTAATACTTCCTTATACGCATCTAATATACTTTCATAAGATTCAGGATTTCTACTATATAATCTTTCAGCTGCCTTTTCATTATTTATATCTAAAAAAATTGTTGTAAATTGTGCTGTATCCATTTCACTAATATTGTGACCTGTTAAAGCATAACATCCTTCTCTTTTTACAATATCATTGTTTATAAACTGTAATATTCTCTTTCTTATCAAATCAGATTTAGCAATTATAGCTACAATGCTATTGACCTCTTTGCTGTACAAACTATCTTCTTTCAGTATTTGCCCGTCTACATTTAGTTTTCCATCTAATATTTCTAATTCTTTTAAAGATTTTTCAATAGTTCGATTCCATTTGAAAACTTCTTGCAATATTCTCTTTTCTTCTCTAATATCATTTTTATATAAGCTTTCAAGATTAGGATTGATAGTTGTTTTTTGAAATATACAAAATGCTATATATCTATATAATTGTCCCGTATCTAAAATATTAATATTGTACTTTTTCTTTAGATTATCCAACAATGAATTTTTTCCAGAAGCAACTGGTCCAATGATAAATAAATTTTGGTTCATATTTTCCTCCAACTAATTATTATAATAGATTATTTTCTGTAATTGAATTATTTATTGTGTTATGACGATAATATAGATATGGAAATAAATCCCATATTTATATTATAATACAAAAACATACTAAATTCAATGTATCTACAGAAAATTTAAGCTACAACTAAAAACTTTATGTTATATATTTTCTGTGTGAATTTTTAACATTATTTTGATTTACCATTGCATATTCCATCGTTGTATCTATTTTAATATGACCTAATAATTTTTGTACTTGCTCAATTGGCATACCTTTATCGATAGCCATAGTTGCCATTGTTCTTCTAAATTTATGTGGATGCACTTTATTTATATTTGCCTCTTTTCCTAAATTTCT
>CANQZU010000078.1 GCA_947628415.1 uncultured Clostridia bacterium
GACGGTTCTCTTTTACATAAAAATAAAGAAAAAAATTAGAACTAATAAATGTGTACGACGATTTTAATTAGTGGAGCCAATAGGCAGAATCGAACTGCCGACCTACAGGTTACGAATCTGTTGCTCTACCAACTGAGCTATATTGGCGTTTTCAAATCTTTTTTATTATACTATGTTTTTTTTTATTTTTCAAGTATTTTCTAAAGGAAAAACAAGCCAATTTTTTGGCTTGTTTTTTCTTTTATTTTAATACATTCCATCCATACCTGTTGGCATTCCTGCATCGTGTTCTCCACAACCCTTTGGTTCTGGAATGTCTGTTACTAAACTTTCTGTTGTAAGTACCATAGAAGCAATAGACGCTGCATTTTGTAAAGCACTTCTTGTTACTTTAGTTGGGTCAACAATTCCTACTTTTTTCATGTCAACATATTCTTCTTTATTAGCATCAAACCCAACTCCTACTTTAGATTTTTTTACGGTATCTATAATAACTGCTGGTTCTAATCCTGCATTAATAGCAATTTGCTTTACTGGTTCTTCTAAAGACTTTAATACTATTTTAGCTCCTAATGCTTCGCCACTTTCTAAAGTTTTTACTAATTCCTCAACTTTTGGAATAACATTAATTAAAGCTGTTCCTCCACCTGCAACAATTCCTTCTTCTACTGCTGCTTTGGTTGCTGATAATGCGTCTTCAATTCTTAGTTTTTTATCTTTCATTTCTACTTCTGTAGCAGCTCCAACTCCTATTACAGCTACTCCACCAGCTATTTTTGCTAATCTTTCTTGTAGTCCTTCTTTATCATAATCACTCTTTGTTTCTAACATTTGTGCTTTTAATTGTCCTACTCTATCAGCAATTTGTTGTTTATCTCCATTTCCATCTACTATAATTGTATTTTCTTTTTGCACTTTTACTTGCTTTGCTTTACCTAATTGATTAATAGTAGTATCTTTTAGCTCTAACCCTAAATCAGATGTTATTACTTCTGCTCCTGTTAAAATAGCAATATCTTCTAGCATTGCTTTTCTCTTATCGCCAAATCCTGGTGCTTTGACAGCTACCACATTCAAAACTCCTCTTAATTTATTTAAAATTAAAGTAGATAATGCTTCTCCTTCTATATCATCACATATAATCAATAATTTACCAGATTCTTGCATAAGAGATTCTAGTAATGGTAATATCTCTTGAATATTACTAATTTTCTTGTCAGTTAATAAAATATATGGGTTATCTAATACTGCCTCCATTTTTTCAGTATCAGTTGCCATATATGGAGACAAATATCCTTTATCAAATTGCATTCCTTCTACTACATTTAATTCTGTATTGGATGTTTTTGATTCTTCGATAGTAATAACTCCATCTTTAGATACTTTTTCCATAGCATCTGCAATTAAGTTTCCAATTTCTTCATTATTTGCTGATATGCTTGCTACTCTTGCAATGTCTTCTTTTCCATTAATGCTAGAACTGATTTCTTTTAAGCCTTCAACTGCTACATTTACTGCTTTATCAATTCCTCTTTTCATAGCCATTGGATCAGAACCTGCTGCTACATTTCTTACTCCTTCTTTAATCATGCTTTGTGCTAAAACTGTAGCAGTTGTTGTACCATCACCTGCTACATCATTCGTTTTAGTAGAAACTTCTTTTACTAAACGAGCTCCCATATTTTCAAATTTATCTTCTAACTCAATTTCTTTTGCTATTGTAACTCCATCATTCGTAATTAATGGTGAACCAAAGCTTTTATCTAATACTACATTTCTTCCTTTTGGTCCTAATGTTACTTTAACAGTGTCTGCTAACTTATTAACACCTTCTAATAAAGATTTTCTTGCTTCTTCTCCAAATTTAATAATCTTTGCCATTTTCTAAATTCTCCTTTCTCTTTTACTCTACAATTGCTAAAATATCTTCTTGTTTAACTATAATATACTCTGTTCCTTCATATTTAATTTCAGTTCCAGAATATTTACTTACTATAACATTATCTCCTTTTTTCACATTAACTGGTTCTAATTTTCCGTCTATCTTTTCTCCTGGTCCAACTTCAATTACTTCTGCTATTTGTGGTTTTTCTTGTGCATTTCCAGTTAATATAATGCCACTTTTAGTTGTTTCTTCGCCTTCTTTCATTTTTATTAATACTTTACTTCCTAATGGTTTTATCATTATCTTTCCCTCCTTTAAGATTGTTAGCACTCTTGTTTTGTGACTGCTAATACTTTATACCCTTTTACTTTAATTGTCAATACTTTTTTCTATTTTTTCACAGAAAGTTCACACATCTATTATATTCATCACTTATAACATATATTACTTTACTTGATTTTTTATATAGAAATAGTTATAATAAATTTATGAAAAAATTAATTGTACCGAAAAAATATAATGAAAAAAAATTGAATAAGTTTTTACTAGAAAATATACCTAATTTTTCTAATAATCTTTTTTATAAAACATTAAGAAAAAAAGATATTAAAATAAATGGTAAAAGAGTTTCTGAAAATATTTCAATTCATGAAAATGACGAAATTGTAGTTTATATTTCAGATAAATTACTGAAACCTACTATATTGTTGGATATTTTCTTTGAGGATGAAAATATTTTAATTATCAATAAACCTTCTAATTTGGAAGTAATAGGAAATGATAGTTTAACTACTCTTGTACATAATAAGTATAGTCATGAACTTTTTAAGCCTATGCCTTGTCATAGAATTGATAGAAATACAAGTGGACTTGTTTTATTTGCTAAAAATGAGCAATCTCTTATTATTTTACTTGAAAAATTTAAATCTCACGAGATTGAAAAGCATTATCTTGCTTTAGTTTATGGCATTCCTAAACAAGCTACTAGAAGATGTGAAGCTTATCTATTTAAGGATACTAAAAAATCTATGGTATATATCAAAGATTCTTTTGCAAAAGGATATCAAAAAATTATTACTACTTATCATGTTCTCGAAAAGTATCCTAATAATTCTTCTTTATTGGAAGTCCAAATTGAAACTGGTAAAACTCATCAGATTAGAGCTCATTTAGCACATTTAGGCTATCCAATTATAGGTGATCGGAAAGTACGGCATAAATGAGATTAATAAGAAATTTTCGCATAAGTATCAACTTCTTTGTAGCTATATAATTAATTTTAATTTTAAAACAGATGCTGGTCATTTAAATTATTTAAGAGGAAAAAAATTTATTTTAAATCCCAAATTATTTACTTCAAAATATAATAAATAAAAAACGATTATAAATTTATTATCGGATGACATAGATATCTACAACTTTTTGACTCTCCTCACGATTGATACAAATATCAATCAGTTTTATTTGTAATATATAAAAAGAGGCTATCACTAAGATGGCCTCTTAATGGCAATTTTTTTCTTTTTTAATTTAAGTTTATTTACAACATTTTTTTCGAAATTTTCATATGCGCTAGGATTTGCTGAGTATTCCTTGAACATTGAAAGTAAATCATATGCATGTTTACCAATTAATGATTCATCCAGATTGTCTGGATCATTGCTCCATAAAATTAAACTAAAACCTTTTGCTTTTACTATATATCCTTCTGAATTAAAGGTTATATGCACATTTTCTCCTTTTGAAAAAGATTTGTTTTTCTTTGCCATATTTTTTTACCTCCTAAAATTATTATCTGGAGGTTTTACACAGCCCTCCAGAAAAAAATGATTAATTTCTTCTGTACTTTGCTGTGTAAAGTACAATATATTAAATATATACTAGCATGTTTTTTTTCAAAAAGCAATAGTAT
>CANQZU010000079.1 GCA_947628415.1 uncultured Clostridia bacterium
TGGTTTTATCTATTAACAAAAACTAAAAAGTAAAGAGAGTATACACTCTCTCAATATTTATACTTTTTTAGTTTCTTTTTTATTTCTAATTATATCTACTATGTAAGTGATAATTAAAGTAAATGCTGTTATGCAAAGTAGGATTGATATATAGGTGCCTTTCAAATTAGTAGCTGTTGGTACTAAAATTTCTCTTAATAATTTAATTGCATATGTCATTGGTAAGTATGCAGATAATGGTTGAAATCCTTTACTAATTGTTTCTATTGGGAAGGTTCCTCCTGATGCAGCAAGTTGTAATACTAAAATTATTAATGCTAAAAATTTTCCTACATCTCCAAAGTTTCTAATTAAGCTTTGTACTATACTCATAAATGTTATTCCTATTAATAAACTTGCCAGATAATATAATGCTATATTTTGAATCTCAAATCCTAGTCCTAATTTTAGAAGTGCACCTGTTATAACTCCTTGTACAGCACCTAATCCAATATATAATAAATTTTGTAATAATTTATTTTTGTTATGACTTCCAAATATTCCAAATCTATTTTTTTGATCATAGTACAAAACAACATAGCACATTAATGCTCCTACCCATAAACCTATAGATAAGAATAATGGAGTAAATGCAATGCCATATGAATTTACCTCACCATATGCTTTTGTGTTAAAGTCCACAGGATTTTCTACAAATTCTTTTAAGCCATGTAAGTTCTTCAATTGCTCTTTTGTTTCATCTATCCCCTTATTTATTTCCTTATTAAATGTTTGGGTTCCAGTAACAAGTTTAGTGCTTCCATCATATGCCGACTGCATTCCAGATTGTAAAGAATTCAAAGCTGTTTTAACTATTGAAGAACTACTACTTAATATATCTAAACCTGTTAATAGATTATTGCTTCCTGTTTTTAGTGATTTTGTTCCTGCACTTAATGTTGATATGCCATTTTTTAGTTCTTCTGACCCCTCTTTTATTTGTGATAAGTATGTTGGTAAACTTGTAAGTCCATTTGCCAGCGTTGTTAAATTACTTGCTCCGCTCTTTAATTGCTGTGTACCTGCATATAAAGAACTTGAACCCTGTTTTAGTTCACTTCCAGAAGCTGATAATGTTTTGGCATTTGCAGAATTTTTATTTATTGTTTCTCCTGCCCTTAATAATAGTTGAGCATTTTGTTTAAATGTTTGTAGGCTTGGGTCTTGGCTATTAATGACTACATTTAGAAGTTCATTCACATTAGTAACATATGTATCAACTCCTGTGATATAATTATTAACTCCTGTAACGTATCCTGTAATTCCAGTATCTAGGTTTTCAGCTCCAGTGTTCACTGATGTTAGTCCATTTACTAGTGTGGTAATTCCAGAAGTACTTTGAGATGACAATGCGTCAACTCCTGATTTGACTTGTGAAATTGCAGAATCCAGAGAAGTTGCACCACTATTTAAACTTGATACTCCTGAATTTACTTGAGTAATTCCACTATCTAAAGTTTTACTTCCTTCTGAAGCTGATTTTAAACCGTTATCAAATTCATTATAACTGTTATTTAACGTAGATATTCCATCATTTAAATTTTTTAATCCAGAGTTTAAACTTCGTGAGCCCTCTAGTATTTCCTTTGCCCCTTCTGATGTTTTTTCTAAACTATTAGGAACCTCCTCTAATTTATCAGATAGAGTTTCTACTACTTTACCGCTTATCTTTTCTTCCAAGCTAGTTTCCATAGTTTTTACTGCACTATTTACAATTTGTGTAGCTAGATAGTTTGTAGCTTGGTTTGGACTATAGGTAATTTGTGCAATTTGCTTATCTGTACTTGAAGCACTATTTAAACTTTCAGTAAAATTACTTGGAATCGTTATAGTTGCATAATATTTACCATCTTGCATTCCCTTGTTTGCATCTTTTTCATCTACTTCGCAAATATTAAATACATTGCTATCTTTTATGCTTTGTACAAATTCTTTTCCTTCGTTTTTTTCATCTTCTCCTTTGTCTAAATTTACAATAGCAATTTTCATGTCAGTTAAATTTCCATATGGATCCCAATAAGATTTTAAATAGAAAAAGCTATAAATTATTGGGATTAATAGAATAACGGCAAAAATTACTATCTTCATAATTTTGTCTTTTTTCATTTTGTTAGCGCCTTCCTTTCTTTCAAATTATTTCACACTATAATATAGTATACTCCCAATATATGGTAAGAGAAAGTATAAAAATAATAAAAATGTCTAAATTTATACACTTTTATTAAAATTGTCTTCTTTACTTGATAAATATATGGTATAATGTTATGTACATAATATTAAAAAATAGAAAGGAATTAAAAAATGAAAGTGCAATGTCTAAATTCTTCTTCAGTAAAAACAAGGAACTTAATAAAGAAAACATTTGCAAAACTAATTAACGAAAAAAAGCAGTTAAACAAAATAACTGTAACAGAATTAGTAAAAAAAGCTAACCTAACCAGAAGTACATTTTACACTCATTATGATAATATATATGAAGTTGCTCAAGACTACCAAATGCAAACAATAGAGCTTTTATGCAGTGAGGACTTGAAGCTATACTCAAAACAGGATATAAAAGACTACTTTAAAAATATTCTAAAATGCTTAAAAAATAATGAAGAAACTTACAAAATGCTATTGTCTGCAGATGAATCAGTTTTATTTTTAGAAAAGTTAAAAAAAATTGCCACTCAAAAGATATGTGAAGCACTAAAAGGCATTTCAGTAGATAAATACCTTGACCTTAATGTATCATTCCTAATGGATGGCATATTAATAGAAATTATCAAATATTTTAGAAATGAAAGTAACTATTCTTTGGAGGAATTATTTGAAAATATGGAAAAATGTTTTGAAAAATTATTTTAAGTCTAAAATAAATTTTATCAGATAATAAATAAATGAATAATTTAATCTAATTTCTAAAACAATATTTGTATTTCCCAAATTTAAAAAAATTAATTTTTGCGAAATGAAATGCTATAATATCATTGAGATGAAAAAAATATGAAATTAATAAGAAGAAATTATAATTTAAAAGAATTTATGCAAATTGTAAAATGTTGATATTTGGCTTGTTCTATTTAGAGTTTTTCCGTCTAATCCAAATAGTTATATGACTTTAGATTCAGAACCGCAACGGAGGAGTGAGGCACATTTGGTCTACACGATTACCGAAAATGTGTTTTCTAGAGCAGATATTAAGTTCAGAATTAGGCACAGAGCGAAGGAATTTGCTGGGATTTGGATTGGTAAGGTATTTGCAGTTATATACAAAACTTTATTTAGTACGCTGTGTGGGAAGTAATATTTCCAAGAAACATTTTTCAAAAGTTTCTGACTATATTCTCTCACATTATGAAGAGATTTTTGAATTTGAACTTGGTAATGTTATCGAGGCAAAACTGTAACAGCAAAATGAATACCGTATGCAAACGATTAATATGCATGCGGTATTCATTATTTTATATATTTATATTGAAATATCATATTCTCTGTTATTTTCTTGTTTTAATTTATGAATTTCTTTTTTGAAGAAATACTGCTTGACAAATTCCCTTGAAAAAGGGTAAAAATGGTCGAGGTGA
>CANQZU010000080.1 GCA_947628415.1 uncultured Clostridia bacterium
TATAATCATAACATAATTTTTGTAAAAAAAACATATTTATTTTATTATTTTTTAAAAAAGTAATAGCCAATTAACGGAAAATGGAAAATACATATTTCTTTCGCCATTTTTTTTAAAAGATTTTTTCCACTTAAAAATCTAAAATACTTGATAATATGAATATTAAAAAACTTTGATTTTTTAACATTTTCATAATATTTTATCATTTTTTCTAACAAATCTTTATTTTCTGCTTTTTGTGAATATTTTCTACACATAATAGCTCCATCTAAATATGCTTTATCAATAACTTTTTCATTACGATAATTTAAATAAGATTGATAAGAATCTCCGTGTTCCTTTTTCCATCTGTATAAATTTTGTGACAGATTTCTTCCACCAAATACATTAGTTTGATGTAATCGATATCCAAATAATGGTTCTTCTAAATAAGCCATTCCTTTTCCTTCATTTGCTAAAAAAGAAGCCAACCAATCATGAGCAATTACTTCCTTTGTAAATGGTAGCATTTTCTCTTTAATATCTTTGGTTATTATTTGCGAGCATCCAATTCCAATACATCTTGAAATAGCAAGTTTATTTGTTCCTTTTATTAATGGAACATTTTTATAGTGAAAATAACTTTTTTGAATTATTTTACCTTCTTCATCAATTTGATGTGCATTACAATAAACTAAATCTACGCCTTCTTTTTTAATTTTTTCCACACTTTTTTCTATCTTTTGTGGATACCAAACATCATCATGGTCAGCAAACATAAGGTAAGGAGCTGTTGATTTTTTCAATAAAAATTCAAAATTTTTATTATATCCTAAATTTTTTTCTTGCTCATATAAGGTAATTCTATCATCTTGTTTTTGATAACTTTCTAAAACTTGTTTCACTTCTTTTTTTGTCGAAGCATCATCACTAATTAATAATTGAAAATTTGAATAAGTTTGGTTTAATATTGTTTCTATTTGTTGTTTTAAATATTTTATTTCACTATTATATGTGGTTAATAGGATATCTACTTTTTCCTCCATTTTCCCTTCCTTTCACTTTTACATTTTATCATTTTTCCCTTATATAATCAATATTATTAAATAAAAAACGATAGTAAAATATTTACTATCGTCGTCATTTTTTATTTAAATTGATTATCTATTTCCTTTAAAATAACATCGTGAGCACTTCCTTCTGTAATACTTACTTGAGAAACCAATGTTAGTCTTGCTTTTTCATGTAATTCTGGAATGGTAATGCTTCCACAGTTACACATTGTTGATTTAATTTTAGCTACTGTAATAGCTAGATTATCTTTTAATCTACCTGCATAAGGAATGTATGAATCTACTCCTTCTTCAAAAGAAAGTTTTTCTGCTCCTCCCATGTCATATCTTTGCCAATTTCTAGCACGATTTGATCCTTCTCCCCAATATTCTTTTACATAAGCATTTCCTTTTTTAATAACTCTTGTTGGGCTTTCATCAAACCTAGCAAAATATCTTCCCATCATGACAAAATCTGCTCCTAATGCCAAAGCAATTGTAATATGATGATCGTGTACAATTCCTCCATCAGAGCATACTGGTATATAAATTCCTGTTTCTTTGTAATATTCATCACGAGCAGCTACAACATCGATTAATGCAGACGCTTGTCCACGTCCAATTCCTTTGGTTTCACGAGTAATGCAAATAGAACCTCCTCCTACACCAACTTTGATAAAATCTGCTCCTGCTTTTGCCAAGTATAGAAATCCCTCTTTATCTACTACATTTCCAGCTCCTATTTTAACATTATCTCCATATTTTTCTCTTACAAAATCGATGGTATTTTTTTGCCAAATTGAATAACCATCCGAAGAATCCATACAAATTAAGTCTACTCCTGCTTCTACTAAAGCTGGTATTCTTTCTTCATAATCTCTTGTGTTAATTCCTGCTCCTACGATATATCTTTTTTTCTCATCTAAAAGAGAATCTGGGTTGTTTTTTCTTTCTTCATAGTCTCTTCTAAATACTAAATATTTTAACTTTTCTTCTTTGTCTAAAATTGGTAAACAAGCAATCTTATTCTCCCAAATCATGTCATTTGCTTCTGCTAGCCCAATTCCTTCATAAGCCCATACTGCTTCTTCTTTTGGAGTCATAAAATTATCAATTGGTGCATTCATATCATCTCGACTTATTCTGTAATCTTTATCTGTAACTAATCCTATGAATTTTCCATGAGAAGTTCCATCTTCTGTTATCATAACAGTAGAATGTCCTGTGTTTTGTACTAAATCTATTACCTCTTTTAAAGAAGTTCCTGATTTAACGTTTGAATCACTTATTACAAAACCGGCTTTGTGTTTTTTTACATGTCGTACCATTCTTGCTTGTGATTCAATAGATTGAGAACCATAAATAAAAGCTACTCCACCTTCTCTAGCAAGTGCTATTCCCATCTCTTCTCCTGATACTGATTGCATAATTGCTGATACCATAGGTACATTAGCATAATATTTTGCTTCTTCCCCTTTTTTGTATTTTACAAGTGGTGTTTTTAATGATACATTACTTGGTATGCATCTTTCATCTGTCAAATTAGGTAATAATAAGAATTCATTAAACGTTCTTGAAATATCTTCTAAAATTTTTGCCATTTTTCTTTCTCCTTTTCAATTTAAATAAAATAAGATGCATTTATACATCTTTTTGCACTCTCTTTTATTTTTATACATTATACAATAGAATTCTACATTTGTAAATAGTTATATATCAAAAAAAGAATACGAAAAGTATTCTTTTTTATATTTAAATTTTAAAATTATTGTACTGGATAAACGCTTACTTGCTTTTTATCTTTCCCTTTTCTTTCAAATTTCACTGTTCCATCTACTAAAGCGTATAAGGTATCATCGCTACCCTTTCCTACATTAGTTCCTGGATGCATTTTTGTTCCTCTTTGTCTTACTAAGATGTTACCAGCTAAAACAAATTGACCATCTGCTCTTTTTACACCAAGACGTTTTGATTCACTTTCTCTACCATTGTGGCTACTACCTTGACCTTTTTTATGAGCCATGTCCTTTCACTCCTTTCGGTTTCCTTTTCTTTCTATTTCTATTTGTTTTTTATTTAAGCTTCTACCTTTTTAGCTGCTGTTTTTATAGATGTAATTTCTACTTTTGTATATGGTTGTCTATGACCTTGTTTTCTTCTATAATTTTTCTTCGCTTTCATTTTGAAAACAATAATCTTTTTAGCTTTCCCATGAGAAACTACTTTACCTTCAACTTTTACGCCTTTTACATAAGGATTTCCAATTTGTACTTCTCCTTCATTTGATACGAATATTACCTTATCAAAAGTAACTTTTTTACCTTCTTCTGCCTCTAATTTTTCAAAAAATACAATATCTCCTTGTGCTACTTTGTATTGTTTTCCACAGCTTTCAATGATTGCGTACATTTAAAATGCACCTCCTTATTTGTATACTCGCTAATCCTTATTTTTCAGGCAATTAACCATATGTTAATATTTAGGAGCCTTGACTAAGCGGATTACAGTTATCAATTTTAACATATTTTTATTTATTTGTCAATTGCTTTTTTAAATTTTC
>CANQZU010000081.1 GCA_947628415.1 uncultured Clostridia bacterium
TGCCGAAAAGAAATTTTCAAAAAAGACTTGACAGCCCCTGCCCCATCTGCTATAATGGCGCCAGTGGTTGAGAGAGACCACGAAAACAAAAGAAAAGGAGAAATCCAAAATGTCACTCACTGTTCTCTGTGAAATCTTCCTTCTTATGCTCCGCAATTGCGGCCCTATTTTCTGCGGTCCTTCTTGGTTTGACCAGGAAGGCAACGAAATTACGGAACTGCTTGGACTTTTCCATAACCTTCCCTTTTCTGTTACCCGTCGGACTTGCAAGTTCGACTATGAATGGAAAGCTAATCTTCAGGTAGATGGAGAGGTTTATACAATTCTTAAAGACTTTGAAGATAACCTCTATATAAATGGAGAATATCAATGTAATGGAGAAGACCTTTCGGATTCTACCTTCCAAATTATTTGCGATATTGTCACAATAATTGAAGATTATATGGAGAAAATTTGAAATAAAAACGGGCCGGGTTATTCCCGGCCCACTATAGGGGAGATTAAAAATGAATTGGCATTTTGATACAAAAATCAATCTTGAGACAAAATATAATTTGTTTTATTATAATCCAACTTACACTATAATTCCATTTTTTTCAATTGAGAGCGAAAATTATCTAAATAAACAAGCCCGTTTCCATCAAATTGTTGAATTTAAAAAACATAATTTTACAGGTCCTATTTTGTATTGTTATTGTGATCCAAATAGAAAATATGATATGGTAAAAGTATGGGGAGACGCTGTAAAGTATATTGAAACAAATTTAGATTTATCGGATATAAATATTTCTTTTATGCATGCGCATATTATAACTGCCATTAAATCTTATTATAAAGGAGACTTTAAATAATGAAATATAATTATGCAAGAATTGATTGGTGCATTAATAATAAAACTTTTTTCATGTTTGATACAAATAAAAAATGTTACGCTCATATTTTTTTTCGACATGGGCACATAATTATTATTGAATCTAATAATTTAATAGTTAAAGATATGAAAATTTTTCGTCAGTATCTTAAAAAAATAAATACTTCAAAGCAAGGGTATATGATTACTGGGGCTATTTATGATGAAAATTTTTACAAATATAATAAAAAATATATTTATGAAGATGCAATAACTTATTTGTGTAATGAACGTCCTTATAAAGAAGATCATTTAGAAATGATTAATGAAATTTTTAATGTATATAAAAATATTTAATTAAATTTAACGTGGGGCCTCAATCTTCGAGCGCCCCGCGCTGAACTGCGCGCGGGGCGCAATTTCTATTTATAACTGGTTTACGTAATTCTCATTCCCAAAAATTTTCCAATTCGGTATTTTGCACAAATCCCGGAATCAAATTTTGTGCAGTTTGCTGATAAAATTTTTCTTGACAGCAATAGGAGAATAGCTTATAATGGGTACAGTGGTTGAAAGGAGTTCAACCAACAATAGAAAGGAGTAAGAAATATGAATTTCTTGTATCTCGCTAAAGTACTATTAGCTATTTTGAATCGGGATGATTTATTCTGTTTTCAAACCCCCGATTACATTGATAAGGACGGCGCTCATATTCGGGATTATCTCATGACATACAACATGGGAGTTCCGTTGTTCGTGCGGAAATCCATTAGCCCGCTCGGCGAATTAGGTTTTAATGCCACTTTCACAGATACAGATTATTATCACAAGGAGCACATGTATACTATCACTCTTGATTATAGTGGACATTGCTATGTTAATGGCCATGTAAATGAATTCAATGAAGAAGATGAAGAAATTTTAACTGCAATTATGGAATGTTTAAATAATTTTCTTATTCTACAAGGAGTTATGAATTAAATGAAAATTGAATGGCATTATGGAAAGTGGAACCCAAATTTCTACCATCCCAAAAAAGATAAATCTGTCCTTTTTTATAATCCTCGAGAAAAAGATTTGGACGTATTCCCATCTTATGAATGTCTCTATCATAGTTTTCCGGGCTTAAAGGAAGACGTTTTGAGAGGAGACGACTCATTTAAAAATATCCTATTCAATGGAGACTATCAAAGATTTTGGAAAATTCAGGGTGGACTTTTTTATACTATCTGGTGCTATGTTGACGATGACGCTTTTAATTATTATCTTAAAATAACTAAAAATGAACTTGCTCCATATTATCAAAGTGCTATTGAATATCTTGAAAGTTGCAATTTAAATAATAAGAGAATCAATAAAATATATCAAGGATTATCTAACACAATTCATTCTACATAATATTTGGAGCGCCTGAAATTCTCGGGCGCTCCGTGCTGAACTTCGCACGGAGCGCAATGTCTAAAGATAACAGGTCCGCATAATTTTCTTATGTAAATCTGATCAGACACTTCCTACCAGAAATTCCCATTTGTGTAACATGCACAAAACCGGCTCTGAAATTTTGTGCAGATCGCCGAAAAGAAATTTTCAGAAACCCCTTGACGGTTGGGGCCCCATCTGCTATAATGCGTAGTGTCAGGAGGGGATAACCCCTCCTGCAAGAAAGGGGATTTAAAAAAATGTTCTATACTCCGGAATCCGAAACCATGGTCACTTTCCGCCACCTTCTTCAACTTGCGTCTGAGCTCTCCCATAGCGACAACGCGCTGATTGAGACCATCGAAACGCTTGCCATGTGGGACGTTCCCATGACTCCCGCTGTTATTCAGTTGGGAATCATCGGTGGAGTTCTCGAACCGGACTACAAGTCCGGTTGGAGCAAGAATATCTAATAACAAAAGAAAGGAAGACAAGCTATGAAAGTTTACGTTATTTATGATTCCTATACCGGTGAGGAAGACCGTATCACCGGTTATGACTACCAGGATGCCCTCGAACGTGCGGACTATGAGGAGGATGACCGCAACGGTTATGTAACTCTCCTCGGAATGCAGCAGTAATAAAACCATATATCGCCCGGGCTTAAAAACCCGGGCAGTTAGAAAGGAAAATAAAAATGGAAGTACTTTTCTCAATGATTTTTATCTTTTTCACAACCGGCACCGGAATTTATCTACTTTATGATTTTATCAATACAACAAACCGAAAATTTCTATTTGAACCTTTCGTGGGAATCATTGCTGATTTTTATATTAATTCTAGTATAACAATTGCAATGCTATTAAAACCATTTGTTTGGAAATATATGATTATTGCTTCTCCTATTATTAATATTCTTATTATCATTATTGTAGCAATTATTTATAGAAAGGAATTTTATAGATAATGGCCATAATCGTTATTATAGCTATCATTATTTTATATGATATAGCTGTTGAATGTATGCAATTGGATATTAATAATTTCACTTATCCAGCACAACGCTGCATTCATATTATTACAATTATCTTCGCAGCAGGTACTTGCGCGCTTATGATAATTTTTGGAATTTTGCATTTGCTTTCTCCTCTTGATACTTTTATATGTATGATTATATGGACATTTATATATAATATTACTATTAAAATCGCTAGTTATGCATAAAAATATGGGAGCGGAACTAACAACTCCGCTCCCTTTGCAAAACAAAAAAATATGTTTTATAATATATACAGAAAATTGAAAAGGGAGGGAAATACGG
>CANQZU010000082.1 GCA_947628415.1 uncultured Clostridia bacterium
CCTTTTGTTCCTCTTATAATAATCCTTGCCATTGCATTATAAGTATCTTTTGAAAGTAATGTAGTAGATATTACTTTTCCATTTAGTTTTTTTGTAATATAAGTTTCTGTTTTAATACCATTTGCACCTTTTTGTTTTACTTTTTCAGTACCTACGGCTAATGAACTGTCTTCTTGATAAGTAGTTGTAAATGGAATAGATGCAATTGTTTTTGTACTAAAGCTAAAGGTATATTCATTTTCTTCCTTAATACCAAATATTGATACCGTAGCAATTCCATTTCTTGCACTTGCTACAATTCTAATTGGATATTTTCTTGTATTTTTAAATCTAAAGTCTGTTGATCCATATACAACTGTAGCATCTCTTCCTGCTGGCAAATACGATGTAACAAATTGGTGATTTTTTCTTTCTACAATTTGTAAGTTTGACATCAAAACAGTATTATATAAAGTAGAAGAAATTTGACAAATTCCCCCTCCTATTCCATCTACTACTTCTCCGCCTGAATAAATTTTTCCATTTTTATATCCATTAGCTACTGTTCTAGGTCCTAATGTTTTATTATAAGAAAAAGTTTCTCCAGATAGTACCACTTTTCCGTTTATTTTGTTACAAGCAATGATTAAATTAGTAGTTCTACTTGTATCACTAGCATCATACCTAGTTGTAAATGTAGCTAATTGATCTGGAAATGCTTCTGTTCCAATTTGATTAATGGTTATACTAGGTTTAGTCACCTTTAATGGAATAACATATTCCTCTTTTTCTTCTTTTAATAACTGTCTAGCTGCTTCTACGTCAAAATCTATTCCAACCACTTCTGGATAAATAGTAAATGGATTTTTGGTATAATAGGCATTTTGAACTTCTTTATATACTTCTTCATGAATTTTATCAATATTAATTTCTGCTGGTTGTTTTTCTACAACTGGTATTTCTATATAGTCTTCACTTGCATTAATAACATTTAAATTCTCTTTTATTTTATTTAATAAATTTTCTTCGTCAATAACAATTCCTTTTTTGCCTTTTGTTATAATTAATTCCTCATTTTCAATAGCATAACTAGACTCTAACATAATTCCTGGTAAATTTACTCCTATATCGCTAATGGTTTGTCTAGTTACTTCTTCATTTAAGGTCATATTAACAGGAATATCTTCTTTGGCTATTAAAGCAAACAAAATATGATAATTATTTATAAAAATATTATCCTCTTTTCCAACTAAACATGCTTTTTCTACTGCTTTTTCCACTTCATAATTTACTTCCATTAAGTTAGGATTTAGAGTAGTTTCATAATCTTGGTACTTTACGCTAATTTCTTTTTCCTTTTTTTCTTGATAAATTGTATTCATTTTAGCCGTTGCTTGTTCTCTTGATAATCCTGATACATCTATTCCTGCAATAGAAACGCCACTAATTATATTCTCATTATTAAGATTAACTAGTGCAAAAATAGTTGAACAAAAAATAGCCACTACAAAAATAATTACTATAATAGCTGGTATTATCCATCTTTTCTTTTTTTTCTTTTCTCCCATTTCTTCTATTTGCTTTTCTATTTCTTTTGATTTCACATTTGATTTTTCAAATTTCGTATCTTTTTTTTCTTCTGCTTTTTCTTTTTCTTCTTTTCCAATATCCTCTATTTCTTTTTCTTCAGTTTCTTGTCTCTCCATTTTTTCTTCCTCCAAATTTTCCTCTATAATCCCCTTCATTAAACAAATTCTCCTTTAATTTATTCTATTTTTATCTTAACACAAACTCATTTTTTTGACAACTATATATTAATAAATTCTCTATTTCATATTATGTACTTTATTTTTCATTATTCCTTTTAGACAAAATTTAAAAAATTTTTTAAAATTTTTGTTAAAAATACTTGAACAATGTAAAATTTAATATTATAATGTTGACAGCAAAAGATAAATGAGGAGAGGAATGTCATGGAGTTAACTAAAAACATATTTTTTAATACTGATAAATTAGTTGAAAATAGTAAAGTAAAAATATCTTATACAGGAAAACTTTTTCAAGATGCTTCTGAAGAAGTTTCTATTCATTATGGTTTTGGATTAAATTGGAATCATATAAACGATATAAAAATGGAAAAAACTGATTTAGGTTTTCAAGCTGAAATTGAATTGAATGGAGAAGAAACTTTTAACTTTTGTTTTAAAAATGAAAAAGATAATTGGGATAATAATGAAGGAAAGAACTATATTTTTCCTATTGAGAAAGTACAAACTGAATTATTAGTACTAGAAGATGAACCTGTTGCTTTAGGTCCTGTTAGAAAATTACGAAGATCTTATTTATGGAGTAAAAAAGTACGTTTAGCTGTTTATAAATTAATTACTTATCTTCCAAAAATTATTTCTGGAAATTATAAAAGAAAATTAACCAATACAGAAAACTAAAAAAATAAAATGCCAAAAGATATATTTTTTGGCATTTTTATAGTTTTTAAGTAATAACCCATCCTCCATTAATTGAAATAATTTGTCCAGTTGTATAATTATCTTCTATTAACCATCTAACACATTTAGTAACATCTTCTGCTTTTCCAATTTTTTCTAGTGGAATTTCATTTTTTATTATTTCCATTTCTTCTTTTGAAAATTGACAATTCATTTTTGTATCTATTATTCCTGGAGCAATTGCATTCACTCTGATATTTGATGGTCCTAATTCTTTAGCCAAAGCCTTCGTCATAGCATTCATTCCAGCCTTTGAAATAGAATATAAAACTTCTAAAGAGGCTCCTACTATTCCCCATACAGAAGATATATTAATAATACATCCATTTTTATAATGTATCATATTGGGAATTACTTCTTGTGACATTACAAATGCAGAATATAAATTTGTTTTAATAATTCTGTCCCAATCTTCATCAGTTTCATCAATAAACATTTTATATTCACTAATTCCGGCATTATTAATTAAAATATCTATTTTACGATATTTATCTAAAACAAATTTTACTAATTTTTTTCCTTCTTCTCTTTTTGATATATCTGCTTTAAAAATATCAATTTCTATATTTTTTTCCCTTAATTCTTGTTGTAATTCTATTGCTTCTTTTTCTGAATGATAATAATTAGCAATTACTTTTATTCCATTTTCTGATAAATTTTTAGCAATCTCTCTACCAATCCCGTGAGAAGCTCCTGTCACGATAGCAATTTTTTCCATGTTATAATCCTCTTTTCTTTATCAACTATATAAGTATCATATAGAGTTTCCTTTTAAATTACAATAATTGCAAAACGTTAGTTATAAACCTTTAAAAAATATAAAAGGAAAAATAACAATATTAAACCTTAAAAAATTTTGATATGAAAACTAAATATAATAAAAAAGCCAACAACCAAGAATGTTTTCAAGACTGCTGACCTATATGGAGCCACTTCCCAGATTCGAACTGGGGACCCTCGCATTACAAGTGCGATGCTCTGGCCAGCTGAGCTAAAGTG
>CANQZU010000083.1 GCA_947628415.1 uncultured Clostridia bacterium
ATAAATTGTCCTTCTTTTCCTGCAAATGGTCCATTATTTACACTAAATGTCATAGAAACAGTTGGTTCATCAATATCGACAAATGGTATTTTTTCTGGATGATTAAAATCACAAATTGTATCACCAATATTTATATCAGCTAATCCAGCTATTTCAATAATATCTCCTGCTTTGCCTTCTTCTACTTCTACTTTATTTAGACCAACATGGGTATATACTTTTGCAATTCTACCTTGTGTAATTTTATCTTCCTTACCACAAATGGAAACAGGCATACCATTTTTAATAATTCCTCTTTCTACTCTACCTACTGCAATTCTTCCTACATAATCATCATAATCAATGTTAGATACTAGCATTTGTGCTGGTCCTTCTTCATCACAATTTGGTGCTTGAATTGTATTGATAATAGTATCAAACAAACAAGATAAATCTGTTGTTTCTTCTGCTAAATCCATTTTTGCAATTCCATTTTTAGCAGAAGCATAAATTACTGGAAAATCTAGCTGTTCATCATTTGCATCTAATTCAATAAATAATTCAATAACTTGATCTACTACCTTTTCAGGAGTTGCCCCTGGTCTATCTATTTTATTAATAACAACAATTGGTTTTAAACCTAATGCTAAAGATTTTTTTAAAACTTCTCTAGTTTGAGGCATAGCTCCTTCAAAAGCATCTACTAATAGAAGAACACCGTCTACTGTTTTTAGCACTCTTTCTACTTCTCCCCCAAAATCAGCATGTCCTGGTGTATCTACAATATTAATTTTAATATCTCCATGCATAACTGATGTATTTTTAGCAAGAATTGTAATTCCTCTTTCTTTTTCTTGATCATTTGAATCCATAATTCTTTCTGCTATTTGTTCATTTTCTCTAAAAATGTGACTTTGTTTTAACATTGCATCTACTAGAGTGGTTTTTCCATGATCTACATGTGCAATAATAGCTATATTTCTAATTTTTGGATTATTCATTTTTATTTTCTTCCTTTCATAACTTAAGACGTTTTTAGAAAAGTTTCTGGATAAAATCATCTAACATCTTTTCAAAAACGCCTATAATTCTCTTAAAAACATATAAAATTATACAACTATTCAGTTATTTTGTCAAATATTATCTTTTATTATTTAGCTAGTTTCATTATCTCATCCATAATTTCTTGTGTTATCTTTTCTAATACTTCTTTATCCTTACTTCCTTTGTACTGACTATAATCTAACGGTTTTCCATAGGTAATAGTTACTTTTCTATTTTCTTTGGTTCCTCCTTTTATTCCGCAAGGTACGACTTTTGCTCCACTTCTAACAGTAAAAAAAGCAACTCCATCTTTTAATTTTTCTCCTTTTTCTATTCCATTTCTAGTACCTTCTGGAAATAAAGCAATACATTCTCCATTTTTTAATGCTTTTAATGATTCTTTAATGGCTGTTACATCTTTTTCGTCTCTTTTTACATGAATTGCATCAAAAGC
Organism: uncultured Clostridia bacterium; assembly: GCA_947628415.1. GTDB lineage: Bacteria > Bacillota > Clostridia > TANB77 > CAG-508 > CAG-269. The sequence continues at coordinate 1,478 of CANQZU010000083.1, forward strand.
CCAACCTAAAAAATTAAAAAATGGATTTTTAGCTAATTCATCTTTGGCTAAAAAACGCATATGTCTTTTAGCAGTTGCTACCATAAGTGGTGGGTCTAAATATGTCCTATGATTACCACAAAAAATTACAGCCTCTTTTTTTGGTATATTTTCTAGTCCTACAATTTGTGCTCTGTAATAAATTTTACACCATAGATAGATAGCTCCTCTCACTACCCATCTTATAACTCTTTTTATTGTTTTTTTCACTTTTATCACCCTTGTTTTTCCTTTATAATTTTTATGATTTGTTCTGTTACTTCTTCTATTGTCATATTTGTTGAATCAATATAAATTGCATCATCTGCCTTTTTTAATGGTGCAATTACTCTACTTGAATCTCTTTTATCTCTATCAATAATATTTGCTAATACGTCTTCATATGAAGATTCTATTGATTTTTCTTGATTTTGCTTTATTCGTCTTTTAGCTCTTTCTTCTGCTGAAGCATCTAGATATATTTTTACATTAGCATTTGGAAATACAACAGTACCAATATCACGTCCTTCCATAATAACGTCTTTTCCTTCAGCTATTTTTCTTTGTATATCTAAAAGTTTTTCTCTTATAACTTGTACAGTAGAAATAGGAGAAACAAAATCATTAACATCATTTTCTCTAATTCTTTTTGATACTTCATTTCCGTTTAAGAAAATATCTCCATTTTCTTTTATTTCAATATTTATTCTATTAAGCATTTTTGTTATTTTTTCTTTTTCGTATATTTTTATATTTTCTTGAATCATATTCAATGCAACACATCTAAATGTTGCACCTGTATCAATATTTATTAAATTTAATTTTTCTCCAACTAATTTTGTAATAGTACCTTTCCCACTTCCAGCTGGTCCATCAATTGCCACTATAAATGACATTATAATTCCTCCAATTCTCTTTATTTATTTCTTGCTTTTTTTATTACATATTTTTAACTTCCTTATTCTCCCTTTTCTGGCACATAGATGTTTTTAGCTACAACATCAAGTTCTACTACATTCATAGCAGTTAATTTTTCAATCTCTTTTTTTGCTTTGTCCTTAAATTCTTTCAAACCTTCTACTACATTATATCCATAGGCAATAGTTACTTCCATATAAATTTTAGCACCTTCTCCATAGTTTTCTACTCTCGTTTTTAAAATTTTATAGATAGCTGGTGTTTGAACAGCTAAATATTCTAAAATTTGTCGAAATACTAAATCAGAAATTGTAAATCTTCCCATATAACTAAAAGTTGGTCTAATAATTGATTTTTCTGATATGTATGGTTTTTGACCTTTCCCTTTAGATTTAAATATTTGTAAAGGATCTAATAGATAACCTGAAAAGTCTTTTTTTATTTCAAATGTAGGAACTGGTATAACATGTTTTCCTTCTGTTATACGAATTCTTCTTGCTGTTTTCATTTCTTGCTCTGTTGCTACATCTGTAATATAAATAGTTTCTGATATTTCTGGTAATCCCAGATTTGTCGCAATCTTTTGTACCATTCCATCAGATGTTCCTAAAATCAATATACTTTGTGGTTTGTATTTTTTTAATGCTTTTATAATTTCTGATTTTTCTTCTTCTTCATAGAAAAGTGCATGTTTTACAGTTGCTACTTTAGTAGAAGCTTTTTTAGCAGATTCCCCTGCCACTACTTCATTATCTTTAATTAATAATCCATCATCTATAATAAAATGAGTATCTTTTTCTCCTGCTACCATTTGGGCGCGATAACTTTTTCCTGTTCCAGATGGTCCTACAAATGCATATACTTTCATTTTATTCGCAAATGGTAAAATTTCTTTAATATCTTTTAATAACATGTTTTTTCTCCTTTATCATATTTATTTTACTATATTCAAGAGAAAATGTCTAGCCAAGTATTTTATGTTTTTTTGCTTTTTTATGTAAAATGTGATATACTTATATTATAGCAACTGTAGTTTTTTT
>CANQZU010000084.1 GCA_947628415.1 uncultured Clostridia bacterium
TAATTATAAAAGTGCCAACGAAATCTTAAGTGAAATATGTGCATAATAAACCGGAAATTTATTATTGCCATTTATAATTGATGAATAAATCAAAAAAACCATTGACAAAATAAGATTATAAATATATCATAAAAAAGTAAATAAAAATACATAAAACAAAAGAAAATAAGGAGGAAAAAATGAAAAAACAAAGAGGAATTACACTGATAGCATTAGTTATAACGATAATTGTACTTTTAATTTTAGCAGGTGTATCAATAGCAATGTTAACAGGAGAAAATGGAATAATAAAACAAGCCCAAAAATCACAAAAAGAAACAGGAGTAGCAGAAGAAAAAGAATTAATTAGACTAGTTGCGTCAGAAATAAAAATTAATGAAGCATCAAACACCATTGTAGACAAATCAAAATTGCAATCAATTATAGACAATTCATTTGGAAAAAATAATGCATATGGAGATGTAACAGACGATGCATATATAGTAGTAGTGCAAAAAACAGAAAATATTTATGAGATAAGTAAAAATGGCACAATAGAAGAATTGGGTAATACAAAGAACATGGTAAAAGATGAAACGCCAGGAGAATTATCTGGAAGTGGAACAGAAAGTGATCCATATAAAATACAAAGTATAGAAGATTTAGTAGCTTTTTCATATAATGTAAATTCAGGAAAAAATAATTACGATAAAAAAGTAGTAACATTAGAAAGAAGTTTATATTTTAATGGATTGTTTGATTCATATGTAGATGAAAATGCAAAATATGAAATAGCAATTACTAATGAAGATTCTTTAACATGTGGATATATACAAAGTGATACGGCAAATACAACAATAAAAGAATTAGTAACATCAAATGAACAAGGACGTGGTTTTATACCTATAGGAGCATATGACATAAGTGATACAAATACATTTAAAGGAACTTTTGATGGAAAAGAAAATTACCTATATGGTATAAGTATAAATACTGTAGCATGGGCAGGAGTTTTTGGAAAGACATCAGTTGATGTAACGATAAGTAATTTTGGAATAGAAGACGGAAATATAAAGGGAGGTTCATATTCAGGAGGAATAATAGGTTATATTTCTGGAGGATTAGTAACAAATTGCTATAATAAAGCTAGAATAATCGGAGCAGCACAAACAGGAGGAATAGTTGGTAATTGTGAGAAAGGAATAGTAGAAAATTGCTATAATACAGGAAATGTAGAAAGCAAAATTGGTGCTGGAGTGGGAGGAATAGTAGGTAGTGGAAAAACAGTAACAAATTGCTATAATATAGGGAATATAAAAGGGAATAGACTATCTGGAGGAATAGTTGGTAATTGCGAGAAAGGAATAATAGAGAATTGCTATAATACAGGAAATGTAGAAGGCGCAGGTCTACCAGTAGGAGGAATAGTAGGTAGTGGAGGAACAGTAACAAGTTGCTACAATACAGGTAATATAAAAGGATATACACTAACAGGAGGAATAGTAGGTAGTGGAGGAACAGTGATATATTGCTATAATACAGGGAATGTAGAAGGTCTAGATGCTCCAGTGGGAGGAATAGTAGGTAATGGAGGCCCAGTAACAAATTGCTATAATACAGGTAATATAAACGGAAGATTACTTGCAGGGGGAATAGCAGGCAGTGGTGTAGGCCAAATAGCAAATTGTTATAATACGGGAAATGTAGAGAGCGATGATAATCCTGCAGGAGGAATAGTAGGTAGTGGAGGAACAGTAACAAATTGCTATAATAAAGGAAATATAAAAGGCGGAAATCAACCAGTAGGAGGAATAATAGGTAGTGGAGGAACAGTAACAAATTGCTATAATACAGGAAATGTAAAAGGTGGAAATGGTGCTGTAGTAGGAGGAATAGTAGGTAATGGAGGCCCAGTAGAGAATTGCTATAATATAGGAAATGTAGAAGGCGGAAGTGTTCCAGTAGGAGGGATAATAGGTTATATTTCTAGAGACCCAGTAACAAATTGTCATAATACAGGAGATGTATCAGGAAAAAATGCAAGTTTAATGGGAGAAATAAGTTCAAGAGGATCTTTAACAAATTGTTCATATTTGCTTAAAGAAGGAAAAAATGCTCTTGCAAATGGAGCAGAGGGAAAAGAAGACATGACAGAAACAATGGATATGCAAAAATTTGTTGATTTAATGAATCAAGCAGTAGAAGAAAATAATAGTACTGAATCAAATACACAATGGAAAAAATGGAAGTTAGAAAATATAGTTCCTATATTTATAGATTAAAAATATGCTATAATCCATGTATAAAATAAAAATAAATGATACACAAAATTAAAAAATGTCGACATTGTCGGCAAAATTATAAAAATTTTGATTTGAATTCGAAGAGCGTCGGCAGACAATAAACCTACCGACGCTTTTATCATATCTTTCATACTATTTAATTTCTATTCATCTACCAATGAATCTGCATATTTATCATCAAACACAGATGTTGGAATACAAACTACTGGGCGGACTGCATAGGCACTGTAGGTTACTTCGTCGTAATCGAAACATCCGGTTAAGGCCATACACATCAAAAATGATGGTACGATAGCTACTGTAAGGAGAAGCCAACCACCAGCTATAGATGTCTCCAGAGTCGCAATTATTGTAAATCCCATGATTGTTTCCAGTTTGGAACCAATCACTTGTATCGTAAACGTCGTATCCAGCTTCTCCAGATGCAAATGTTGGATTTATTAAATTAGCTGTTTTATTAGAACGATAATTATATGAGGCTGCAAATAATTCTATCGTTGGACTTCCTATCGCAAATACTGCATCGTCATTTTTATATTTTGCCCAAGGTCCATCTTCTGTTGTATCTGTAAGCCATGCTGTTGCTTGTATATTTTCATTATCGTTAGTCAAAACAAATAATTCGCTTATCAATGGATTTAATTTCTGTCCTTCTTTACTTACTAAAGAACCATTTCCATACTTATTTACATCTTTTGAATAATGGTCTTCTGGACAATAACTTCCTACAAGCTCATCTGTTATTAAATAAGCATATTGGCTGTCTTGAAAAAATAATCTCCATTTCATAGATTCTTGACTTAAATCAGTTCCATAATTGTATTTAACTTCATAATCTTTTACCCACCATCCATAATTGCCTGTGTGTTTTGCATCTTCCTCTGTTCCAATCGTTAGTTCCTCTGGATTATAAGATGGTGTTCCTGGTGTTTGAGGTGTTGTTGATCCTGTTATTTCTCCTGTTTCTCCATCTACTGTGTATTTATTATGTGTGTCATTAAATTCTACTTCAATAGGACTAGTTTCTGGTGTTACAGTTGCGTCTACTCCATCATCTTCTATTTGTTTTTTTAATTCATCTGCAGTTACTGCTCCTGTATCTCCTACTTTTAACTTCTCTGCTTTTGCCTCCATATATG
>CANQZU010000085.1 GCA_947628415.1 uncultured Clostridia bacterium
AGAAAAAGAAGAACAAGAAAAAAGAAAAAAATATAATCCAAATGATATTTTCAAAAACAGAGAAAAACATGAAAGTAACAATATGCAAACTACAGAAGCTAATAGTACTACTGCACTAATAGAATACAAAAAATCATTTTTTGAAAAATTTAAAACCTTTATACTTAAAATATTGCATATATAAAGAAAATGCTAGAGTAGGAGAGAGACAATTTTGAACAATGGATATCTTGAATTTTAAATAAATATTAATAAAGCCTAAATCTCATACAAAATATTTCTAAAAATATTTTGATAAAATAAAATCATAAAAATGAAATCTATAATATAAAATTTTGAAAATTAAAAATTCAGAAACCGAACATTTGTTATAATTAAAATTTTTATAAATTCAAATATAATTTTTCTAAATATTTTATAAAATTTTAAAATAAATTTCTAATTATTATATTATAAAATAATTTCATTTTATAAAGCTTCAAAATCGATTTTAAGACATTTTTATATTTAACTAATAAAGTTAATCATTTGAAATTTAATTTGAATATTTAAAAATTATTATCTATATAATGTAGATTTACTAAAATATTGTAAAATCAATGGTTTTTGAAAAGTACTGAAAAATGGCAAAAAAAGCGACGCACGAGAATCGATTTTAAGGCGTTTTTATAAAAAAGGTATATAACTTGTTGTCTATAAAATTGAGCAAAATGCTGAAATACAAGAATTTCATAAATTTTTATAAAACATTATAAGAATGATTTTAAATTTTATATAACTAATTAATAAATTATAAAATGATAATAAATAACTAGAAAACCTAAAAATATTGATGCATGAGAATCGATTTTAAGAGGTTTTTATAAAAAAGACATAGTTTGTTGAGTAAGAAAAACTGTAAAAGCCTCTAAGAGTCTTAAAAACAGCGAGATAGGACCTAATCTCAAAAAAGTCCTATCTCTATTTGCACAAAACTTTGATTTTGCGCAATGTTATAGATTTATAATTATTAAACATATTTACAATATGCCCTATCGAATAAAATCAAAATATATATTTATCTATTTTATATAATAACAAAATTATTTTGTCAAGGCTTTTCAGTTTTCTATTTTTTTATTTTTATAATATCTTCTAACTTAAAGAAGTTATCTATTACAAAAGTTGGGTTTGTATTTATTAGATTTTCTGGTTTATCATATCCATAAGTAACAGCTATTGTATCTATACCTGCATTTTTACCTGTAAGTATATCACTTTTACTATCACCAACAATCACAGCGTCTTCTTTTGATATATTTAATTTATTTATTATATAATTTACTATTTCAGGATCTGGTTTATGTTTAAAATTGCTTTCCTCTGTTCCTAAAACATAGTCAAATCCTTCTAAATTGAATACTGATACCATTTTATCTAAAATCCTTTTTGGTTTACTTGATGCAACTGCCATATGGAATCCATCATTTTTAAATTTATCAATCGTTTCTTTTACTCCTTTAAAAAGTACTGTTTCGTCAATAAAATGTCCTTCGTCTATATAATAGTTTCTGTATGCTTTTGCATATTCTATTGATAAATGTTTTTTATCATCTGGTAACATCTTTTCAAACATAGCTTCTAAAGGCATTCCTGCTAATGTTTGAAATTGTTCCTTTGTTATTTCAAATCCTGCCATTGTTTTTAGGGTGTGATTAAATGAAGCAAATACATCTCTTTCACTATCCCATACTGTTCCATCTACATCGAATATTATTAATTTTTTTTCCATAATAATCCTCCGATTTTTATTATTTGTCTTTTATTTTATTATTAATACTTCTAATTCTACTACATAAACCTTATTAAATCCTTTAGTACATTCTTCATAATAAGCTCTATCTTCATCTAATTCATATTTCGTTGCTTTTTACAAATTCTTCAAATACTTTTGTTCTAATAATATCATTCATCTTTCGAAAAATTTTTTGATCATAATCAAATATTAATCTTAACATTTCAATCGTCATATGATTATAAAACAATTTATAACCTGTTAATTTTGTTAATTCTTGACCTACTGTCATTTTCCCTACAGCTTGCGGTCCACATATCATTATAAAGTTTGGCATTGTAAATTTCTTCTCTTTTTACTCTAATTTATTTTATCATTTCTTATAGGACAAAATCTAATTTATTGATAATGTTAGGATTTTTATAAAATCTTTCAAAACATTCAAAATCAAGAGCTTCTTTTGCAATATTTCTATCTTTTTCTCGCAATGCTGTTATTGCAAGAATATTTACAAATAAAACATAATCTGCATATGTTTTACAATACTTCATTTTATTAAACTTTTTGCTTTGCTTGGCATTTTCTTGTATATTCCCAATTGTACCATTTTATGATACAAGCCTTGTATTGTTCTTTTATATCCTGCTTTTTCAAATTTTATCCATAATACTATTAGCTCTGTTTCTTTATTATTATTCTTCAAGCAAGCCTATTTTAATAACTTTCTTCTTTTTTTAATTAGATTAATAATATTTCTTCCCAACTCATATGCATCTTGAATATCTTTTTGATGATTCATAATCAAATCATTAAGTGTACTTGTTTGGGTAATAGATATTCTTTCAATAGGTGTTATTTCCATATGGCCAAAATAGTGCTCTATATAGTTTAGTATAACAGTATTTTCTCTTTCTGTTTTACCTTCACGAATTGAAATTGAAATACCATATCTTTTCTTTTTCATTGAAATTCTGTTATCATTTGTGTTAGCATAAGGTGTGCATCTATCAAAAAACACCTTTAAATTTCCTGAAACATCTCCCCAGTAATCAGGCGTTCCAATAATTACAATATCTGATTTCTTAAAATCCTCAATAATTAAATCCATATCGTCTTTTTGAATACATGTACCGTCTTTATAACATTCTTTACAGCCTAGACAATAGTTAATTGTCTGCCTACCCAAGCAATATCTTTTTGAATTAATTTTACTATCTTTCATACCTTCAATGATTTTGTCTACTATATATGCTGTACTTCCATTGTCTCTCGGACTTCCAATAATACATAATGCTTTCCATAAACATTTACCTTTCTATGTTGATTTTATTAAATATGTCTTAATATTGTTTTTTATATTTATATAAAGTTTTTTTTAGGCATATGTTTTAAAACTCTTCCTTTAATTTTTGTACAATGTTATAAGTTTATAAATATTAATAAAGAGAGATTATAACTTCCTTCTTAAATTCCATTATTTCATAATTATAGGTTATTTAAATCGTTTTAAATAACTTTCCATTTGATCAATAAACTCGTCATTATTTTTAGATAATGTCATTTGATTGATTACTTGTTCTGTTACATCTGC
>CANQZU010000086.1 GCA_947628415.1 uncultured Clostridia bacterium
TCATCTGCAACAGAACCTGGAATACAAAATGCTTGTAATCCTTCTCCAATTGCTTTAGCAGCTTCGCTTGCTTTTGTACAACCTTTTTTTATAGCAATAGCTGCGCCTAATGTATAAGCCCACGCTGCATTTTCAAAACAAATTGGTTGTACTCCTTTTACGATTTCATAAGGATTAAATCCTTTTTCTTTGCATATTTCCAATGCATCCTCAAAATCTTTAATTTGGTATTTTTCCATTACTGGTTTGATTTGGTCGATTCTTCTTTCATAACTTTCAAATGTTACTGCCATTTTTATTCCTCCTTATTTTTTCCACTTTTACTATTTTCTTTATTCTTCTCTTGGGTCTATCTTTTTGACTGCCTCATCAAATCTTCCATAAGTACCAGATGCTTTTTCAATCGCTTCTGTTGGGTCAATTCCCTTTTTGATGTTATCCATCATTTTTCCTAAATGAACGTATTTATAACCAATAATTTGGTCATTTTTATCTAATCCTATTTCTACTATGTATCCTTCTGCTAAATTTAAATATCTTGGTCCTTTTAAACTACTAGAATAAATTGTTCCTACTTGACTAGTATGTCCTTTTCCTAAATCCTCTAATCCTGCTCCTACTGGAAGTCCTCCTTCTGAAAAGGCAGTTTGTGTTCTACCATAGACAATTTGTAAAAATAATTCTCTCATAGCAGTATTGATAGCATCACATACTAAATCTGTATTTAATGCTTCTAAAATTGTTTTTCCTGTTAAAATTTCTCCTGCCATAGCAGCTGAATGTGTCATTCCTGAACATCCTATCGTTTCTACTAATGCTTCTTGAATAATTCCTTCTTTAACATTTAAAGTTAGTTTACATGCTCCTTGTTGTGGCGCACACCATCCAATTCCATGTGTTAAACCTGAAATATCTTTTATTTCTTTTGCTTTTACCCATTTTCCTTCTTCAGGAATTGGTGCTGGTCCATGATCAACTCCTTTTGCTACACAACTCATTCCTTCTAATTCTTTTGAATAAATCATCTTTAATTGCTCCTTTCAATTCTTCGTTTTATAATTTAAATTTTTTGTTTTGCACACATGCTATATTTTATTTTAGGATATTTCCTAAAAATTAATAACTTGATTTATTTTTCATTTTTTCTATTTCTTCTTTTGATAATAAAATTTGATTTTTGTGTTTTTGCTCTAATTGATTTTCTATTATTTGTCCTACTTCTTCTTTTTTATTATCATTTTGAGTACTATAATCTATTCTATTTTCTATGTCTTGAATATAAATACCAGCATCATAATGTTCTTTTCTTGTCAATTGTTTAGCTCCTAATAAATATCTCTTTAAAATTTCTTTATCTTTTTTATTTACTTGTTCTTCTCCTATTCCTAAATTTTCATAACGCCATATTACATGTCTTTCATAGCTTGAAAAATCACTTTTAGATAAATCTGTATAATCATATTCTATTTTAAATTTTAAATTTTGAATTGACATAGTTAAATTGGTCCAAATATTAGTATCTTCTTTTTGAAACTCTCTTCGTAATTGTTTTATTTTACTATATAATAATTGAACCAATTGTAAATATTGATTTTCTTCTAAATTAAATTTAGCTGGTATTTCATATACATTGACAGGTTTTTTTTTGAAAATTCCTTTGGGAATATAATAAAAGAATAATTCTCCTGTTTTTCCCTCTTTATCTGGATAATCTAGAACTGAACAATATAAATACAAACTTTCCCATTTTTCTGGTATCATATAAAATAGTTTTTTTTGTATATCTTCATATATTTCTTTGATTCGTTTTGTATGATTTAACATATTCTTTTTTATTTCCTATCTAATAAACTATTACCAGTCATTTCCTCTGGTTTTTCAAGATTCATCAAATCTAGCATTGTTGGTGCTAAATCTGCTAATTTTCCTCCTGATTTTAGTTTTAAAGTTTCGTCTGGTGTTACCAAAATAAGTGGTACTGGATTGGTAGTATGTGCTGTATGTGGCTCTCCTGTGCTGTAATCTATCATTTGTTCTGCATTTCCATGATCTGCTGTGATTAATAAATTTCCTTGTTTTTGCTCTACTAATTCTACTACCTTTCCTACACATTCATCAATTGCTTCTACTGCTTTAATAGCTGCTTCTAGGCTTCCTGTATGTCCTACCATATCCGTGTTAGCATAATTTAATATTATACAATCATACTGTTCTTTTTTAATTGCTTCCAATACTTTATCAGTTACCTCATAAGCACTCATTTCTGGTTTTTGGTCATAAGTTTCTACTTTTGGAGAAGGTACTAATATTCTATCTTCTCCTTCATATTGTTTTTCTTCTCCACCATTAAAAAAGAATGTTACATGTGCATATTTTTCTGTTTCTGCTATACGTAATTGCGTATAACCTTTTTTACTAACATATTCTCCAAATGTATTTTTTAAAGCTTGTTTTTGAAAAGCAATGTGTACATTTGGCATAGTTTCATCATAGCTAGTAAAACATACATAATATAAATTTAAGTCTTTTTTTGTTTCAAATCCATCAAAATTTGGGTCCACTAATGCTCTTGTAATTTCTCTTGCCCTATCTGGTCTAAAGTTAAAGAAAATAACAGAATCATGTTTGCCAATTGTTGCAATTGGTTCTTCTCCATTGCAAATCAAAGTTGGTTCTACAAATTCGTCGAACACTTCTTTTTGATAAGAATCTTCTATTGCTTTTATGGTAGTTCCTGCCTTATTTCCTTCTCCTTTTACTAATGCATCATAGCATTTTTTAACTCTTTCCCATCTTTTGTCTCTATCCATAGCATAAAATCTACCTGAAATACTAGCAATTTTCCCAATTTGTTTTTCTGCCATTTTCTCTTGTAATTTTATGATATAACTCTCTGCTGATGCTGGTGGTGTATCTCTTCCATCTAAAAAGCAATGAACATATACATTTTCAAAATCTCTTCTTTTTGCCATTTCTAATAATCCATATAAGTGTCTGTCATGACTATGCACGCCACCATCTGATAACAATCCTAAAATGTGTAATTTAGAATTATATTTTTTACAATTTTCAATAGCTGCTATAAATTCTGGATTGGTAAAAAAGTCTCCATCTTCAATTGATTTAGTAATTCTGGTTAATTCTTGATATACAATTCTTCCTGCTCCAATATTAGTATGCCCTACTTCTGAATTTCCCATTTGTCCTTCTGGTAATCCTACTGCTAAACCACTTGTATGAATTTCTGTATG
>CANQZU010000087.1 GCA_947628415.1 uncultured Clostridia bacterium
AAACATTCTTTTTTAAATAATGATATAGATTGTATATCAAATGATAGAGATGAGACAGATAGAAATAATCCTAATTTTGAATTTATAAAGAATTATATAAAAGATGAATACACAATTTACGAAAAAATAATTAATTTATGTGATTTGATGTGTACTACTAAAGTTCTAACAATTGATAAAAGAGGAATGGATTTATTGTTAAGACATGGGGTTTATGCTAAAACACATTATCATATAAAAGAAACATATAAATTAAAGGAATTTTTTGATAATTTATTAGGATATAATTTATACGATTTATTTCCAGAAATCAAAGAAATAATATAGTTATTTAGAGTAGGAGTAATAAATGAAAAGAGACAATATAGTAAGTGATATAAAGAAAAAGGACTTAAAACAATTACAACAAATATTAAAGAATGTTTTTAATAATAATATAAGCTATGAGAAGATGAAAAATTTATATAAAAAATCTAAAAACAACAAAGATATTTATATATTAGGCTATTATATGAATGATAATTTAGTAGGAACAGTAACATTAAATATTTTAACATTATTATCAGGAAAAGAGGCAACAATATGGGCTCTAGCAGTAAAAGAGGATTATAGAAGGTTAGGAATAGCAACTAAATTAATGAACAAAGCAGAAGAGATAGCAAAAAAAGAAGATATAAAAAGAATATGGCTATTTAGTGGATTTCATAGAAAATGTGCACATGAATTATACATAAAAATGGGATATAATGAAAATAGAGATAAAGCATTTGTAAAAAACATATAATAAGTAAGGAGAATACAATTAAAAATAGGAATAGATATAGATGATACAATTACAGATACTTTCGACTATTTAATGCCATATATAGCAGAGTTTTTTGAAGTAGATATAAAATATTTGAAAGATAATGATATTTCATATAGTAATTTATCAAAAGAAATGAAAGAACGAGAACTCGAATTTACAAGAAAATATTATGATAAAGTTATTCCTGTTACACCTTTTAAACCTAAAGTTGCAGAATATATTGATAAAATTAGAAATCTAGGTCATAAAATAATAGTTATTACAGCAAGAGATAAGACACTATATACAGATGAATATAAAACAACTATTGAAGAACTAAAAAATAATAATATTCACTATGATAAATTGATTTGTGATTTTGATAAAGCAAAGGTTTGTAAAAATGAAAAACTTGATTTCGATATTGTTTTCAAAGATTGTAACTTTTGAACAAAAAAGAAAAGTTTGTAGATATGTAGTAAAGTTAGATATTTTAAGTGTTAGAAAAAATTTATGAATAGTACAAAAAAACTCATAAAGCATGTGGAGAAAATGATAGAGCAAATATGGTAAAATTATTACAATATTTATAAGAGAACAATTAACTCAATAATTTAGAAGAGAATTTTCATTTGTAGCAGGACAACAGAAATAATATTAAATTTAATATAGGAGTGAAAAATGAAGGTATTATTTGCAACAACAAATCTAGCAAAAGTGAAAAAATATGCTGATGAATTAGAAAAAAAAGGTATAGAAGTTATAACAATTAAAGATATAGGAATTAATCTTCATGTAGAAGAAAACGGAAAAAATGCGATTGAAAATGCTTATATAAAAGCAAAAGCATATTACGATAAAACAGAAATAACAACAATTGGAATGGATAATAACTTGTATATAGAAGGATTACCAGAAAATAAACAACCAGGGACACATGTAAGAAGAGTCAATGGCAAAGAATTAACTGATGATGAAATGATTGAGTACTATACTAATTTAGTGCATCAATACAATGGAAAATTAACAGCAAAGTGGGTATATGGAATGGTAATTTATAATGGAAAAGAAGAAAAAGAATATAGTTGGAGTAGAAGTAATTTCTATTTAGTAGACAAACCATGCAAAAAGAGAAATCCTGGCTATCCTTTGGATTCTATGTCAATTATGCCTAATTGCAATAAGTATTTTGTGGATTTAACACAAGAAGACAGAAATAAGGATAAGCAAAACTATAATGAAGATCATGTAATTGAATTTATTGTAAATAATATATAAGAGGTAACATTTAAAGCATATCGGATAATATTTGGAAAATTAGATTATAAAATAATAATAAAATACATATTGGACAGTCTAGAAAGAATACCTTTTAATGGGGTGATATTTTATGAAAGTCCTAACAATAAAAAAGAAAAATTTATTAAAGACCATAATGATAATTTTATTTATCATTATCATTGGAGGATTTACAACATCTTTTGGTATGCAACATTATTTTAAAGTAGACTTTTCAACAGGATTAGTAACAGCTACAAATTTAAATGTAAGAAGTGGACCAGGTACACAATATAAAATCGTAACAACTATACCAAAAAATCAATATATTAGAGTATTTGCAGGTGTTGGAGATTGGTATATTGTGCAAGTAGAAGGAGATTACATTGGAGCAGTAAGTAAACAATATGTGAAAGCAATTTATTCTAAATCTTCTAATACAGGTAATACTAATTTAGAAAATGATAATCACACGACAACACAAAATACAATTATGAATTCAGATGAGAAAGAAGTTTTTAATCTAATCAATCAACAAAGAACAAATCAAGGATTGCAAGCTGTAAAAATCGATGATGAATTACAAAGAGTAGCTAGAATAAAAGCAGAAGATATGGTAGCCAATAATTATTTTTCTCATACTTCTCCAATTTATGGCTCTCCTTTTGATATGTTAAGAAATTTTAAAATATCTTATCAAACAGCAGGGGAAAATATAGCAGCTAATTCAAGTAATAGTGGAGCAGTTAAAGCATGGATGAATTCTTCTGGACATAAAGCTAATATTTTGAATGGTAATTTTAATTATACGGGAATTGGTGTGGTTAGTAGTTCAAAGTACGGAAAAATTTTTGTTCAAATGTTTATTAGAAAATAGCATTTAAATTCATATATAAAAATTAAAACATATAAGTTAAGTAAATGAATATAAAAAAGAACAAAAACTAAAAATAATGAAAAAAATCAAAAAAATGCTTGACAACTATCTTAAAAATTAGTATAATAAAATTCGTCGAAAGACAAAGCGGTCGCTTAGCTCAGCTGGGAGAGCATCTGCCTTACAAGCAGGGGGTCATAGGTTCGAGCCCTATAGCGACCACCATTATTT
>CANQZU010000088.1 GCA_947628415.1 uncultured Clostridia bacterium
TTTTATGATTTTTAATTTCTTTTTAATTTATTTTCTACTTCTATTTATTTTTATTAAAAAATTAATTTTATTTCAATTTTTTTTATAAAATACATTTTTATTTATTATATTTTTTACTAAAATAAATTATTTGAATTTTTATTTTCTCATCCTCCTATCTACTAATTTATTTTAGTTTCTTATCTCCTTACACTTGTATTTTAATTTTTTCTGCTTCTTTTATTATTTTTTCTTTATTATATGTAAGCCAGATTTTGTTTAATTAAATCATTTTTTTATAAATTACTAATTCTAATTTTCCCTTTCATGCCTAAATAAATATCAATTTTGTTTTAATATTTTTATTGTCATTTGTTTCATTTTTTTAATTTTTTAACGCATGCTTTGTAAACTATATAATTAATATTCTTTTATTTATCTTTTGTAAGATTTTTATTTCTTTTTATTTTTCATCTAATATTAATATTTTAAAAAATAGTTTTTTATCATTTTTTGTCATTTTATTTTATATTATTTTTATTTTTTGTATTTCAGTTAAATTATTTTTAACAATTTTATAATTAAAAATTATTTTTTATTATTTTAAATTTTTTTTTATTTTATTTTTTTATTATTTTAAAAATTTTTAATTTTAATTTGTTTTATTTTTATGATTTTTTATTTCTTTTTAATTTATTTTCTACCTCTATTTATTTTTATTAAAAAATTAATTTTATTTCAATCTTTATTTCTAAAATCCATTTTTATTTCTTATATTTTTTAAAATTTAAAATAATTTATTTTCATTTTTATTTGTTGATACTACTATCTATTAATTTAGTTTTAGCTCTTGATTTCTTAACAATCGTTTTGTATTTTAATTTTTTCTGCCTCTTTTATTATTTTTTCTTTATTATATGTAAACCAGATTTTGTCTAATTAAATTATTTTTTTTATAAATTACTAATTCTAATTTTCCCTTTCATGCCTAAATAAATATCATTTTTATTTTAATATGTTTATTATCATTTGTTTCATTTTTTTTAATTTTTTAACGCATGCTTTGTAAACTACATCAGTAATATTATTTTATTTTCATTTTGTAAGATTTTTATTTCTTTTTATTTTTTCATCTAATGCTAATATTTTAAAAAATAATTTTTTTATTTTTTTAAATTTTTGTTATTTTATTTTATATTATTTTTATTTTTTGTATTTTATTAAAATTATTTAAAACAATTTTATAATTAAAAATTATTTTTTTGTTATTTTAAAATTTATTTTTTATTTTAATTTATTTTTTATTCTATTCTTATAATTTTATTTATTTGATTTTTTATTTTTTTATTATTTAATAAATAATTTTTAGCTGGATATTGATAAGATAAGTTGAATAAAATCTTATTTTCTTTTATTTCTAAAATTTTATTTTTTATTGGAATACAATTTGAAATTAATTTTTTATTCATAGAATTAAAATTTTTTTTATTAATGATAATATGGATTTTATCTTCTTGGACTTTCCATTTTTTTATGTACTTTTCTAATAAATTTTTTATTTCTTTTAGTCCAAATAAATTAGCTTCCATGATTATAAAATTTTGATAACTTCTTTTTAAAATTTCCTGATTTATAAAATCAACATTATTTTTAGATAAATCTATAATAATAAAATTATATTTTTGTTTTAATTGCTCAAAAAAATCATTTATTAATTTTTGATTTTTTATAAAATAATTTAATCCTTTGAAAAAATACAAATTTTTATTTATTTTTGTTGTGAATAAATTAATAATTTTTTTTAATTTATAAATTTTAATTTTATTTTTTTTATTTATTAATTTATTTTTATAATTTATTTTTTTTATATTTAAATTATTTTTTATTTTTTTATTTTTATTTTTTCCATTATAATTTATAAATTTGTTTTTCAATTTTTTTATTTTATTTCTATTTTTTAAATTCATTTCCTTTTTTTTACACTTTTCATGTTTTTTAAATAAAATACTTAAATCTTGTTTTTCTAGATCCGCATCTATTAATAAAATCTTGAATTTTTCTCGTGATAGATAATGACTTGTAATTAGGGATAAAATACTTTTTCCACTTTTATAATTTCCAGAAAAAACTATAATTTTAGTTGACATATTATAAGAATTGTTGACTAGTTCGTTTTTCTTTTTCCCTCTTTCACTTTGTTTTTTGTATGTCTTGTTTTTATTTACATTTATTCCATCTAACTTTTTATATTTTAAATAATTAGTTTTTTTATTTTTTTCTTTTATATTTTTATTATTTTTTTCAAAATAATTATTTTTTTCTTCAATTATTTTTTTTAATTTAATAATTTCTTCTTCCATATTAATTTCTTTTTTGTTAATTATTTTTACTAATTCTTCTAAATTTATTTCATTATTATAATAAATATCTATTACTTTATTTTTAATTAAAATTTTCTCTAATTCATTGTTTTCATTTTCTAAAATAAAAATTAATTTTATTTTTTCATTAATATATTTTATTTTTTTTATTAATTCCTCAAATGAAATTTGTCCTACTATATTTTCACTTATAATAATTAAATCAATTTTATTATTTTTTTCTAATATTTCTAAAATTGCTTCTTTATATTGAATATCTTTTCCCACAATTTCAAAATTAGATTCTTTTTTTAATTCTTCATTTAATTTTGGATTATTAATAGCTGTGATTATTTTCTTCATTTTTATCACCTTCTAGAATTTCTTTTTCTAAATCTGAACATTCTATTTTTGTTAATATATGATTTTCTCCAACGAACATTAAACATTCTCCTCTTTTTAAGGATTTTATTTCTACTTTTTCTTTTTCCGATAAATTTGTAAATTCGGATAGTATTTTTATATTTTCTTCCTCTAATGCAAAAAAAGTTTTAATGCTTGAATTGTTTAGAATACTTTTTCCATAAATTCCATTTTCTAAACTAAAAATATCTGAAATATCTTGTGTTATTGCTACACTACTTCCTCCATATTTTCGAATTGTTTTAAATATTTTATAAATAAAGCTTGCTACTTCTTTGTTAGAAGTAACACCTATTAATCTCCAAATTTCATCTAAATATATAGCTTTCTTTTCTTTTCTATTTTCTTTTACTTTATCCCAAAAAATATCTGTAA
>CANQZU010000089.1 GCA_947628415.1 uncultured Clostridia bacterium
TAAAACCAAATCAAAAATTATTATATGCAATAATAACTTCATTATCTTGTAAAGAAGGTTATTGTTTTGCATCTAATAAATATCTAGCTGAAAAGTTAAAAGTAAATCCTAAAACAGTTTCAAATTGGATTTCTGACTTGAATAATAAAGGATTTATAGTTGTAGATATTGAAAAAAATAAAAATAATCAAGTTATTCAAAGAAGAATTTATATAAACGATATACCCTATCCATTAAATAATGGATACCCCTCTCCCTCAAATAATGGTAAGGGTATACATCAAAAGATGGAGTATAATAATATAAATAATAAAAATAAGAATATATACACAAACCAAAAAAGGCTTTCTCCTTTTAGTGAAAAAAGACACTATACAGAAGAATTCCTTAAAACTTTATATGCAAACTAAATTTACTTATCTTCTCTATTAGAAAAGGCATACTCAATACAATTTATTATTAATGTATTCATAGAAATATTATGCTTGTTAGAATACATTGCTATTTCTTGATGTAGCTTTTCTGGTAGCCTTAAAGTAAATCTAACATCTGCATTTTTATAATTTTCTGGTTTAAATTTCTCAAACTTCATTTTTATCATCCCTTTCACTTTATTATAATCATTTTACGACCTGTTATGATAGAGTTATATTTTGACATTGCATTATGATGTCATTTGTGATAAAATATTTTTAAATTTTAAAAGGAGGAAAATTTTATGGAAAAAAACAAGATTACCTACACAAAAGTTGGAGATTATTATATCCCAAATATAATAGCACCAAAACAAGAAAAGATTAGGTTAAATAAATATGGTAGAGCTAGACTAAATTATTTAAAACAAAATAAAAAAGCTGAATATACAATAATGTTTACAGAAAATACATTAAATAGTCATTTAAAAGATATTCAAGAGACAGCAATAAAACGAATTGAAACTATTATTGAAGATCTAAAAAAAGAAAATAACATAACCGAAGAAGTGAAAAATGCTAATCAACTTTACTGGGTCGGAATGATGAATAATTTTAAAAATCAAGCTGAAGAAATTATTTATTCTGAATTGATTTATAGTTAAATGGAGGAATGTGAAATGGATGAATTAAAAACCTTTTATGAATTACAAGATAATGAACTAGAAGAACAATTAATAAAAGCATATAACAAACTAACTTTAACAAATGAGAAGTATAAACTTTTAAAAGAAGAATATAAAAACATTATGGATAATAATTATAATATAGCTTGTATAATAGGTGGAGATATAGAAGATAGAACTCTATCGAATGAAGAATGTAAAATACTATTTAGATTAACTCGTTTATATTATGATATGCAATCAATAGAAGAAAAAGAAGCATTTTTTAGAGGTGCAAGAGAGAATTATTTATATCTAAAAAAATTAGGAATTATAGAATAAACTATGTTATAATATCATTTTAAATTTCTATATAAAAATGCTATAAAACTAATAAAAAATTTATATAAATATAAAATTTTTATTAGCGTGCATGGAAGATTGAAACCGCGCTAGGTTTCAAAAAGAGTAAGAAAAATTTTGTAAAAAATTTTTTCTTGCTCTTTATTTTTTTAATAAAACTCAATTAAGTTTTATTAAAAAAGCATAAAAAATGCAGTTGTATTTTTTATGAAAAAAAACTAAAAGGCAATTAGCATTTTAGTTTTTTGGGTTGTAGGGTTTACCCTGCCACACTAACACTTTTAGCCATAGGCTGAAAAAGTGTTGTAGTGTGTTACAACACTTTTTATAAAGCTAAAGTGTATCTTCGTAGCTCGAGCAAAGAAGGAGGCGATTATATGAGCTATGCTATTGTTAGAAATACAAAATATAAAAGCAAAAACTTACGAGGAATTTATCGACACAATGAAAGAAAGAACACCAACTACTCTAACAAAAATATTGATAAAGAAAGATCACATTTAAACTATTCATTAAAAAGTCCAAAGTATAGTTATGAAAAAGAATTTGAAAGAATACGAAAAGAATATAACTTAAAAGGTCAAATAAAAAAAGTTAGCAACATTGCTTGTGAATACATCATAACTTCTGATAAGGATTTTTTCGAAAAAATTGGTGAAGATGAAACAAAAAGATTTTTTGAAACATCATATCAATTTGTTACCGAATATAAAAATTTAGGCGAAAAATATATTTTGTCTGCAAAAATCCACATGGACGAAGAAACCCCTCACATGCATTTGGTTTATATCCCAGTTGTTCATACTAAAGATAAAAAAGGAAATGATATTGAAAAAATTGCTTGTAGTGAATTTTGGAAAGAGAAAGATAGTTACAGACAATTGCAAAACTCTTTTTATGAATATATGATAAATCATAATTTTGAATTAGAAAGAGGTATCCCAGTAGAAGAAACAGAAAGAAATCACGTAGACTTAAAAGAGTTCAAAGAAATAACCAACTTTGAAAAAACGAAAGAAACTTTAAGTAATATAAAACTAGAATTGCCTAATGTTCCAAATTTAAAAGATATAAATGTAAATAAACTTTCTAAAAAGAGAGATGAAAAAATACTTGAAGAAATCATTAAACCAAAAGACAATATGATAAAAGATTTATACCATGATAATATAGCATTAAGACATGAACTTTTAAGTAAATCCAAAATGTTTGAACAAGCTGAAAAATATCAACAAGAACGTGATAAAATAATCAAAGATAACAATGCCCTACACAATGAAGTTGAAGAAATAAAATCCGAATATAAAGATAAAGAATTTGAACTTGAATGGAAATACAAGAATAAAATTAGAGGGTTAGAAAAGGAAAATAAACATTTATCTAAAATTGTAGATACCTTTAAGAGTACCATTAAAAATTTCATAAAATGGATTTGTAAAAAATTTGATATTACTGATGGAAATAAGCTTGAACGTGATTTTGAAAAAGAAACTGGAATTTTACTTGATGCAGAAAAACAAGTAAAAAAAGATGAAAAAGCCAAAAATCACGATTTTGAATTAGAATTGTA
>CANQZU010000090.1 GCA_947628415.1 uncultured Clostridia bacterium
TCTAAGAATGATTATTTAACAATAACTATAAAATTTGGAATAAGATTTATTGGATATGTAATTGCTTTTATATCAAATAACTTAACAATAACTTTAATAGCAATAACATGGTCGTTACTTATTTCAACAGCATATGAAAATATATGTGATGGAGTATATATAAATCGTGTGGACAAGAATTATCAATTATCATTTGCAAATATAAGATATATAATAAGATTTTTAGGAGAAGCAATAGGAGTATTTTTTTGTGGAATGATGTATGATATAGGACTTAAATATATGCTTGGGTTATCTGCAATATTTATGATTTTTCAAATAGGATTAGCATATTATTTGATATATTTAAGAAAAATGGAGAAAAGTAATTTATAATGCACATTTTTGTAATGAATATACTTTTGGTGTGCTATGCAATTATTAAATTTTTTACATTGAGTAAAAATTTCTATAAGAATAATTCGACAAAATAAGTAAACGTATGTAATTTAGTTATATCAGTATATATATTATTATATTGACTTAACTAATTAAATTAGGTATAATAAAAATATAATTAGTGTGGAGAAATATAATGAAAAGTAAATTAATTATAGTAGGGATTATAATTGCTATTATATTAGTAGTAATTGTAATGGTTATCGTTAATCATAGTAATAATAGTAGTTCAAGTTTTGTTTTAGAAAACAAAGAAGATGGAAGTATTATTGTTACTGCTAACAATGCAAGTGAGAATTCAGGAGGCATTGGAGAGGTTACTATTCAAGAAGGACAAAAACTTGAAGTAAAGGCAAATCTTGGAGAAAAAGGTTTTATACAAATGAAAGTGATACCTTCTAGTGTAGATTATAAGGCAGAGGCTGTATTGAATGAAAGTTTCAAAAAGACTGAAGAACGTGAATTTGAGCTTCCTTCAGGCATATATAATATTTTCATTACAGCGGGAAAAGAGGCTACTGGAAACATGACCATCAATGTAAAATAAAATATGAGATAATGTTAAAATTAAAAAAGTTTTAAGTTCTTTTATTACTGAATGTAGTAATTATTGTTTCAATATCTTGTAATATATACTATATTTTACACGTAAAAAACCAAGACCATGTAAGAAAAAAAGAATATTTACATGGAATTAAAAAAGAGATGTGTGCGGAAAATTGCTAGAAAGATAAAAAATTTATAGAAATAGGTAAACAGTTAATTACTAGAGTACAAATAAATGTTTTAAATAGAAAGATTATTAATGTAAAGTGGCACTATGGTATCTGATTTAGAAATACCAATGAGCCATTTTTAATAATGGAAAAATGTAAAATAGATGGACAAATTTGTTATTGGGAATATTCAACCAATTATACTGGTTGGGTAAGTGACAAAAATGTAGAAATATATGATATTAAGGAACAATGGAATAATTATTGGAATGGTATGGAAGTTTCTAGTTTAGAAAAGAAATTTAAAGAGAAATAAGAGGAAAAAATCACAAAGATTAAAAAAAGAGGCAAGGAGAAAGTAATGAAAAATCCAGTAGAAAAAAATAAAGAATATATCGTAGAAATTATAGACAATGGATTTGAGGGAGAAGGAATTGCCAAAATCAATGATTTTACGATATTTATTCCTAATACTATTAAGGGAGAAACGGTAAGAATCTTAATAGTAAAAGTATTATCTTCTCACGCTTTTGGAAAGGTATTGCAAATTCTTTTGCCATCTCGCTATCGAGTGGAAAGTGATTGCAAAACTTATCAAAGATGTGGAGGATGTAATTTAAGACATATTCAATATGACCAAACCTTAAAAATGAAACAAAATGCTTTGCAGAGTTTAGTAAATAAAACATTAAAAACAAAAGTGCAAGTAAAACCAGTAAAAGAAATGCAAAATCCATATTATTATAGAAATAAGGCACAATATCCTATAGGAAAAGACAAACAAGGGAAACCAATTATTGGAGTATTTGCTAATCGAACCCATGAAATCATACCAATTTGTGATTGTTTCATCCAAAATCAAACAACGGAAAAAATAGCAAAATTTATATTAGATTATATAGAGAAAAATAATATTAGTATTTATGATGAAAAAACACAAAATGGATTGATTCGACATATCGTAATGAAAATAGGAATAAAAACAAATGAGATAATGTGCATTTTAGTTATCAATGGAAAACAAATACCAAAAGAAAAAGAATTGGTAAAAGAGTTGATACGTCATTTTCCAGAAGTAAAAACTATTATAAAAAATGTTAATACAAAAAATACCAATGTGATTTTAAGTAAAGAAAATATTACTTTATATGGAGAAGGTTTTATACAAGATAAATTAGGAGAATATACTTTTAAAATATCACCATTATCTTTTTATCAAGTAAATCCAGTACAAGCAGAAAAATTATACCAAATAGGGGTAGAACAAGCTGACATTACAAAAGAAGATATTGTGTTTGATTTATATTGTGGAATAGGCACGATTTCTCTTTTTATGTCTAGATATGCTAAAAAAGTATATGGAATTGAAATAGTAAAAGAAGCAGTAGAAATGGCAAAAGAAAATGCTAAATATAATCAAGTAGATAATGTGGAATTTATAACAGGGGATGTACAAGAAGTATTAAATAGATTAATACATCAAAAGAAAATTATTCCAGATATTTTAATGGTAGATCCACCTAGAAAAGGGCTAGACAATAAAACAGTAGAAAATATTTTACACATAAAACCGAAGAAAATGGTTTATATTAGCTGTAATCCAGCAACATTAGTAAGAGATTTGGCTAAATTAGAAGAAAATTATGAAGTAAAAAGTATTCAGCCACTTGATATGTTTCCATTTACGAGCCATGTGGA
>CANQZU010000091.1 GCA_947628415.1 uncultured Clostridia bacterium
GTATGCCCTACTTCTGAATTTCCCATTTGTCCTTCTGGTAATCCTACTGCTAAACCACTTGTATGAATTTCTGTATGTTCATATTTTTTCATTAGTTTATCTATATTAGGGGTTTTAGCTAATTCAATTGCATTTCCATCCTTGTTTGGGTTAACTCCAAAACCATCTAATATCATTAGCATTGTTAATTTGTCTTTCATATCTACCATCCTTTTCCTTAAAGTTAGACATATTATTCTTTCGTTTGTATGTCCTTTCTTTAATTATGCATTTACTATTTTACTGAATTCATCTGCCTTTAGACTTGCTCCTCCTACTAATGCTCCATCAATGTCAGACATTTCAAATAGTTCTTTGGCATTTGAACTTTTTACGCTTCCGCCATATTGTATTATAACGCTATCGGCTATGATTTGTCCATAAATTTTTGCAATTTTATTTCGAATTGCTCGAATACTGTTATTTGCATCTTCTTTGGTTGCTGTTTTTCCTGTTCCAATTGCCCAAATTGGTTCATAAGCAATGATTGTATTTTTTACTTGTTCATCACTTAATCCTGCTAAAGCAAGTTCTGTTTGCTTTGTAATAACTTCTTCTGCTATTCCTTCTTCCCTTTGTTCTAGAGTCTCGCCAACACATACTATTGGTTTTAATCCATATTTGAAAGCAGATTTTATTTTTTTATTAACTGTTTCATCTGTTTCATTAAAATATTGCCTTCTTTCTGAATGTCCTATTATTACATACTCAACATTAATCGATTTTAGCATTTCTCCTGATACTTCACCTGTATATGCTCCTTTATCCTCAAAGTGCATATTTTGTGCACCTATTTTTATGTTTGTATTTTGTGCTGTAAGTATAGCATAAAATAAATCAGTATATGGTACACATAAAATTACTTCATTTTTGGTGTCCTTTACTAATGGTGTTAACTCTTCAATAAAATGAATTGCTTCATTTGGAAGCATATTCATTTTCCAATTTCCTGCAACTATTCTTTTTCTCATAATTCTGTTAACTCCTTTCTTTTTTTTATTTTTATGCATCCATTAAACATTCAATACCTGGCAATTTCTTTCCTTCTAAAAATTCTAAAGAGGCTCCTCCTCCTGTTGAAATATGGGTCATTTTATCTTCTAGTCCTGCCTTTTTTACAGCTGCTGCTGAATCTCCCCCACCAATAATTGTTGTTGCATCAATTTCGGCTAATACTTTGGCAATTGAGTTTGTTCCTATTGCAAATTGATCAAATTCAAACAATCCTAATGGTCCATTCCATACAACAGTTTTTGCTTTTTTGATTTCCTCTGAAAACATTTTTATGGTTTTTTCTCCAATATCAAATCCTTCCCAGCCTGCTGGAATTTCTGTATAAGCAACTGTTTTACTTTCTGTATCTGGTTTAAATTCTTTTCCTATTTTAGTATCTATAGGAAGTAATAATTTAACACCTTTTTCTTCTGCTTTTTTCATTAAGTTTTTAGCTAAATCTAATTTATCTAATTCACAAATAGAATTTCCCACTTCATATCCTTGTGCCTTGAAGAAAGTATAAGCCATTCCTCCTCCAATAATTAAAGTATCCACTTTTTCTAATAAACTATCAATAACGCCTATTTTATCTGAAACTTTTGCTCCTCCTAATATTGCTACAAAAGGTCTTTCAGGATTTGTGATTGCATTTCCTAAAAATTTTAATTCTTTTTCTATTAAAAAGCCTGATACAGCTGGTAAAAACTCTGCTACTCCAGCTGTTGAACTATGAGCTCTATGAGCTGCTCCAAAGGCATCATTAACGTAAATTTCAGCTAAACTTGCTAATTCTTTAGCAAAGGTTAAATCATTGTCTGTTTCTTCTTTGTGAAATCTTACATTTTCTAATAATAAAATTTGTCTTGGTTCTAAAGTCTCTGCTTTTGCTTTGGCATCTTTTCCTACAACATCTTCTGCCATAATAACTTCTTTTCCTAATAAACGAGACAATTCTTTGGCTACTGGTTTTAAAGAAAATTCTGGTTTAAATTCTCCTTTTGGTCTTCCTAAATGAGAACATAAAATAAGTTTGCAATCATTGTCTAATAAATATTGAATGGTTGGCAATGCTGCTATAATCCTTGTATTATCTGTTATATTTTGATTTTCATCCATTGGAACGTTGAAGTCACAACGAACTAATACTTTCTTTCCTTTCAAATTAATATCTTTTACTGTTTTTTTATTCATTTTTTCATTCCTCCTAAAATTTTTGTTAGTTTCCCTTCTATAGTATTCCCTTTTTTCTAATAAGACAATCTTATTTTTCTAATTTTCCCAACCTAGAATTTCTGTTAATGCAATCGTATAATTTCCTTCTTTGCTTATAAAATTTTCTCCATCTACGGTTCCATACTTTTCATTTATGATTTCAATTAATTTGTCTTTGTTTGGAGTTCTTCCCGTTTTTACTTGTTCTGTATATAAATCTGCTTGTATTTTCTGGATTAAACTTGATTTTTGAGCTTGGTCATTTGATTCTCTTGCATTTTGTATTATTCCGTCCACCACTATTGCTTAAAGTTGCTATCGAAACTCCTGCTAAAATTAATAGTACTATAATGGTAACCACTAGGGCAATTAATGTTACACCACTATTTTTTATTTTCATGGTTTTCCTCCTTAGTTTTTTCTTGTCTATATTTTATACAAAAAAAGAATACTTTGCAAGTATTCTAGTATATTTTTACAAATTCTATTTTTAAAATTAACTATGAATAAATTTTTAAA
>CANQZU010000092.1 GCA_947628415.1 uncultured Clostridia bacterium
TTTTTTTTATTTTATAATGTCAAAAATTAAAAGAAAGGATTTTATTTTCTATGAGCAAATTATATGAAAAATATTTATCTTTAAAAAAACAAGACTATTCTACTCTATATTTATTTAAAAGTGGAATTTTCTATTTATTTCTGGATGAAGATGCAAAAAAAATGTCAACCTATTTAAATTTAAAATTAACAAATCTAAATGAAAAGATTGTAAAATGCGGATTTCCTGTAAATACTTTAGAAAAATATTCTACTTTACTAAAAGATAATGGTTATTCAGTTAAAATTGTTAATAGGCAAGATGAGCAACTACATTCTGTATCTAACTATATTTTAAATTCTGACGTAAAAAATTTCATTCAAAAACTATCTAACATTGATTCTGAACATTTGTCTATTCGTGAGGCTTATTTGCTTTTAGATGATATAAAAAAGCAAGCTCAATCACTTATAAAAAATGTAGAAAACTAGAATAATACTAATTTTCAAGTATTATTCTAGTTTCCATCTTTCTATTTCTTCAATTGTTATTTCCATTTTTTGATTTAACCAACCAAGTATATTAACCCAATCTCCTTTTGAAAAAAATTGATAAATATAATCTGCTTCTTCATCATATGCTTTTACTTTTACCTTTGTTATATTTTTTTCATATTGATTTTCCAAATCAAATTGTATGATAGATATATGTTTTTTACTGTTATAAAAAAAATCATATTTAGGCTCTGTCACAATTTTTCCCACTAAATAGCATACATTCATTTTTTCCCCTTTCTTTGCACATAAAAAGAGTAAGTATTCTTTTAAATTATACTTACTCTCCAATCATCCAAAAAATTTTATTTTTTGTAAACTACTATATGTTCAATTTCTTTACTAATACCTCGCTTACAGATACTTTTTTACCAATAATAGGAAGGAATAAATCCCTTTAATATCTAATAACGTAACGGGATATTTCCCATAAGAAATACCATCTGTACTAATTATTAGAGCACGGCGCGGAACCCGATGTTGATGTTGTAATTGCCTACCGTATTGTTACCGTTACGATACACTACTGGGTTACTACTACCATTGTTGTTAAAGCTACCGCCACGAAGAACGGCCACGACTAGTTTTAGATTTATCCCTATTTATCTTAATCACAAACAAATATCTTATGAATTAAATGATAAGTATTTGCATATTTTATATATCCAAAATGCCCACACAAATATTTTTTGGCCTCCTTTGATGTGATTTCACCATTTTTAATTTTATTTTTCAAAGATTTTACCTTATTTTTTAGCTTTCTTTTTCCCTTATCTCTTAATTTCATTCTATATTCGTTAATTTTATATCCACAAAAGTTAACCCCTTGTTTACTTTTAAAAATATTTGTTTTACTATTAAATTCTAATTTCAATTTTTCTTTTATAAAATTTTCTATTGCATATCTTACTTTTTTTAATTCTTGTTTATCTTTTAATAGAATAACACTATCATCCATATATCTAAAATAATATTTTACCTTTAAGGTGTGTTTAATAAATTGATCTGCCTCATTATAATATAGATTTGCAAATAATTGACTGCTCAAATTTCCAATTGGAATTCCTGGCTCATTTCTACCACCATAAAGAGTTTGATTTATTAACCATAACACATCTTTATCTACTATCTTTTTCTTGATTATTTCCATAAGAATGTCTTTATCTATACTTTGAAAATACTTTGCAACATCCATTTTTAAAATGTAATATTCACCATATTGTTTTTTACATTTTCTCATTGCCTTTTGTACATCCAATGCTGCTTTATGCATTCCTCTATTTTTAATACAAGCATAAGTAGTATCTATTAGTTGTGGCAAAAATGCTGGTTCTAAAAAATTATCTACTAACCATCTATGAACAATTCTATCTATGTATCTTGCTGCTTCAATTTTTCTTTTTTTTGGTTCCCATACATAAAAAGAAATATATTTTCCATGTTGATATCTTTTTGTCTTAATTTGCTCATACAACCATTGTATGTACTCTTCTTTTTTTAAATTAAATTTAATTACATTTGCCCTATTCTTTTTTCCTTTTTGGCATTTCATATGTGCTTCCATTAATTTATCATAGGTTAAATAGGTATCAAACTGATTTTTGATAGTTTTTGGCATAATATTTTATTAACCCACCTAATATCATTCCGATTTCACTAATTAAAGTATTCATAATATACTGAAATCTTTTTTCATCAATCCAACGCATCTTTTTCATAATTCGAAGTAAAATTCGTTGTGTATTTAAATCTGCATCAATTCTATTTAAATAAGATAATTTTTTATCTTTATCTATTTTTTCTACATACAAAATATTTCTCAATGTTTCATACATTAAATTTTTATATTCTGTGCCAAGACTATATTTTTCTGTTCTTGGTAATTGTATCAAAATAATTTCCAACATATACTCCATATATTTTTCATACTTTGGAATTAAGATAAGCGATGAATTATTTTTTTCATTTGTTTTTGTCATTGTAAATGGTAAAATATAATGTAGGAAAATGGCAAAGAAAAATGTCGTTTTTCCTACATATTTTTTGTATCTCAAAT
>CANQZU010000093.1 GCA_947628415.1 uncultured Clostridia bacterium
TACTTTATTTCAGAAAAAGACCTAAAAAGTGAAATTTCGATATATTTTATATGAGATAGATTTCAGCCTTTGTCTATCCTCTCTTTACATACACGATAAATATATTTACTTTGCTTTTTAATTGGATTTCTATGTAATTATAGCTAGTATTCTAACATATTCCTAAATATTTTTCAATACTTTTAAATAATTTTTTTAAAATTAACATAAACTATTCCTTTTTTTACAAATATATGGTATAATAACAATAGTTGGTATTTAAAAGGAGGATTTTTTATGTGGCAAATATGGTTAATTATTGCAGGTGTCTGTCTAGTTATTGAAATAATGACAGTAGGGTTTTTAATTTTTTGGTTTGCCATAGGAGCGTTATTGGCAATGTTAGTTAGCCTATTTACTGATAATATAATTATACAAACCAGTGTATTTATTATCGCCTCTACTATTTTAATTTTTGCTACCAAACCATTAGTACAAAAAATTGCTAATAGTAAAAATTCTCTTAAAACAAATGTCTTTTCCATTGTTGGTAAAAATGCTATGGTAATTCAAGATATTGATTCTATTCATTCATCTGGTCAAATCAAAGTAGATGGAGAAGTTTGGACTGCTATTGGAATGAATGATTTAACTATTCCTAAAGGTACGCAAGTAGAAATTAAAGAAATAAAAGGTGTAAAGGCAGTAGTTTTACCTATCCAAAAATAGTTTTTTAATTTTATTATCATATATATCATATATATTTTAAAAGGAGGAAAAAAATATGTGGTTTTTATTAGTACTACTTATTATTATTTTAATAATAGCAGCAATGTCTATTAAAATCGTTAAACAATCTGAGGTATATATCATTGAAAGATTAGGTAAATTTTATAAAGTAGCTGATGCAGGTCTTACTATTATCATTCCATTTTTTGATCATGTAAGAAGTGTAGTTAGTTTAAAACAACAAACAATGGATGTTCCACCTCAAGGTGTTATTACTAAAGATAATGTTACCATTACAATCGATACTGTTGTTTTCTATCAAATAACAGATCCAGCTAAAGCAGTATATGAAATTCAAAGCTTAAAGAAAGGTATAGAATATCTTGCTATTACAACAATTCGTGATATAATCGGTAAAATGGATTTAGATGAAACATTTAGTTCAAGAGATGGCATTAATAATCAATTAAGAGTTGTTTTAGATGAAGCAACAGACAGATGGGGATGTAAAATTGATCGTGTAGAAATTAAAGATATTACGCCACCTGCTGATATTAGAGATGCAATGGAAAAAGAAATGAACGCAGAAAGAAATAAAAGAGCTTTAATTTTAGAGTCAGAAGCACAAAGACAATCTGCTATTACCATTGCAGAAGGTAAAAAACAAGCTGCTATTTTAGAAGCAGAAGCTGATAAAGAATCTAGAATTCGTAGAGCAGCCGGTGAAGCACAAGCAATTAAAGAAGTGGCTGATGCTAAAGCAAAAGAAATTCAAATGGTATATGATGCTATGAAAAAAGCAGATCCAAATGACAAATTAGTTCAATTAAAATCTTTAGAAGCTTTAGAAGAAGTAGCAAAAGGAGATGCTAATAAAGTATTTATTCCTTTTGAAGCAACTAGTGCATTAGGTTCTTTAGGAGCTATGAAAGAAATGATAACAGATTCTAAAAAATCAGTTAAAAAAATAGATAAAAAAGAAGAGGAATAATCAAGAAATGAAAAAGGAGTTCATAGTATAATGAACTCTTTTTTATTTAATTTATATTTATTTTTATTTCATAGCTTCTTCTACCGCAACACTAACTGCAACAGATGCTCCAACCATTGGATTATTACCCATTCCAATTAATCCCATCATTTCTACATGTGCTGGTACAGATGAACTACCTGCAAATTGTGCATCTGAATGCATTCTTCCCATAGTGTCTGTCATACCATAAGAAGCTGGTCCTGCAGCCATATTATCTGGATGAAGAGTTCTTCCTGTTCCTCCACCACTTGCTACTGAAAAATATTTTTTGCCTTCTGCTGTTCTTTCTTTTTTATAGGTACCTGCAACTGGATGTTGAAATCTTGTTGGATTAGTAGAGTTTCCAGTAATAGAAACATCAACATCTTCTAGCCACATAATAGCTACTCCTTCTCTTACATCATTTGCCCCATAACACCTAACTTGACTTCTTTCTCCATCAGAATAAGCTATTTCTTCTATTACTTTTACTTTTCCTGTAAAGTAATCAAAATCTGTTTTTACATATGTAAATCCATTAATTCTTGAAATAACTTGTGCTGCATCTTTTCCTAAACCATTTAAGATAACTCTTAATGGTTCTTTTCTTACCTTGTTAGCTGATTTAGCAATTCCTATAGCTCCTTCTGCTGCTGCGAATGATTCATGTCCTGCTAAAAAAGCAAAACATTTTGTATCTTCTGATAATAGCATAGAAGCTAAATTTCCATGTCCTAATCCAACTTTTCTATCATCTGCAACAGAACCTGGAATACAAAATGCTTGTAATCCTTCTCCAATTGCTTTAGCAGCTTCGCTTGCTTTTGT